>JAISOR010000111.1 GCA_031275535.1 Treponema sp.
TTCTGCTCCTGAACGGCTTGATTGGAAGGCGGGGGTCCATACCCCGAGGCTTGCCTCGGTTAAATTTACTACCACTGAAAAAGTTGTAAAACCGATCTTCGGATCGGGGTATGGCCCCCGCCAGTACTATAAATTTCCTATCCAACGAAGATACCTCGGGGCTTGCCCCGAGGTACTTCATTCAGTACCCCAGCAATCTCAGGATGGGCGGCGCCCCAAGGGCGACAACCAGGATAAGGATAAGGCTTGCGGGTATGCCGCTTTTGACCATATCGATCATTTTGTAGTACCCATATCTATAAGTCAGCAGGGGTACGGAATCCATGGGTAACACGAAGGTAACTCCCCCCCAAAAAGCGGTTATTACCGCCGCCGCCGCAGGGCTGATGCCGCATATAAGGGCCACCGAAATCATGGGTATCGCCGTAAGCCCGACCACCGCCGGCCCCGAAGGGATCAGGATATGCAGAAAGCAGGTTGTGGCGGATATGCAGATGAGGGTAACCAGCGTCGGCCAGGATGCGGCATTTGCCAGCAGGGCGTCTATGATCCAGCTTGCCGCGCCGGTAGACAGAACGCCCGCCGCCAGAGCGCCAACCCCGCCAATCATGAACAGCACATCCCAACTGGCGTTGTCGTTGAATTTCCGCCAGTTTAATACCCTCACTCCGGGCAGAAAAAAGCAAACCATCCCAAGCAGCGCCACTGCGGTAGTATTGATCGCCGGAATCCAGGTACTGGAAATCCAGAAGACAAACATCAGGGCAATGATCGTCAAAGTCTTAATCTCCGCCGGGGACAGGGGGCCGATGGCGGCCATGCTTTTTCGGGCAAATTGCAGGGCTTCTTCGGTAACCGGCTCGGGTTTGAAAATCAGGACAATAATGATAGATACCAGCGCCACACCGGCAAAACCCAGGGGAATTCCCAGGATCATCCAGTCCAGGAAAGTGATCCGCACGTCCGCATAGCGGTTCAAAAAATTGATGGCAATAATATTGGTGGGGCCCCCGGCAGGGGTCATAAAGCCCCCCAGCACAGAACCTGCGGGTACTCCAATCATCAGGGCCCGGCCCAGGTTTGTTTCACCGGGTTTCTTGTCGCCGTTCGCTTTGATAATGGTAATCGCCAGGCTGGCAAAGAGCGCGCAGGTAGGCACGTTACTCATCACCGAGGAAAGTACCGCGGCACCCAAAATAAAGCCGAACACCAGCTTTCCCGAACTGGTCCCCGCCCAGCGGAGTACTACACTGGCAATACGAACGGGGATATTGGTATTGACCAGCGCCCCGGTCAGGGCAAAGGTAGCCAGCACAAAAAAGAACACCGTATTGGCGGCTTCCCGCCAGACATCGGCAAAAGTCATAATCCCGAAATAAGGCATTATTGACAATATCAAAAAGGTGCTTATCGTCAGCGGCATGACCTCGGTGATCCAGAGAATGACAGAAGACGCCAACAGAAGCAAGGCCGCCATTCCCGGCCGGGTCAGTCCTTCGGGTAATGGCAGGGTCTGCGATAAAATTATCAGCATCATGAATACGCCGAATACGGCATAAGCCTTCGCTCCAACTTTTCCATTTGTGTCCATACTCATATCCTCCGGTACTTAAAATGAAAATTTATGTAAGCGTTTTCATATAGTTGTAACCCTATATGTTTTTTTTGTCAAGTAAGCCTGTTTTTTATCCCGCCGGAAAGTCCCGGGGGCCCCTCAAAATTTTCCTTGACTTACCGGGGGTTCCTGCCGTATCTCTTAATAAGTGAAACAGACATTTATTGGAATCTGCCTGATTCCGCTCCTTTTTTCGTTCCTCCCGGCCTGCTCCGGCGGGCCGCAACCGGAAGAAGCCCCGCCGGTGGACGGGGGGTTTGAGGAACCGGAGTATCTTTTTGAACTGGCCCCGCCCGGGGACGGCCTGCCCGTATCGGTTTTTCCCGAAATCTGGGGCTACCTTGTGGCGGGCCGGGAATCGGCCCTGTCAGGCTCCCTGCCCCTTTCGGACGTGGGATACTTCGGCGCCGAGATCGACGTTTACGGCAAGCTGACGGACGTCCCCAACCCCCGGAACATCCGCAATTTTTCCGGCCGGGTTCACATGGTGGTGGCCTGCAACAGCCGTTCCCTGACCCACTTCATCCTGAAAGAAGGAAGCGCCGAGCGGAGGGCCCTGGTAAGCGATCTCCTGAACGCGGTAAAAAACTTCGACGGCCTCCAGATCGATTTTGAATACATCCCCCAGCGGGACGGCGGGGCTTTTTTCTCCTTCCTTGAGGAACTCCGGGCCGCCCTGGACGGCAAAATATTCACCATCGCCCTGCCGGCCCGGACCCGGACCCTGAACAACGACATATTTGACTACCGCCGGATAAGCCCCCTGGTGGACCGGGTCCTGGTGATGGCCTATGACGAACACTGGTCCACCAGCGCGCCGGGCCCCATCGCGTCCCTGCCCTGGTGCAAACGGGTGGCCGAATACGCCCTGTCCGTCATAGGCCGGGAAAAACTCATCATGGGCCTTCCCTTTTACGG
>JAISOR010000153.1 GCA_031275535.1 Treponema sp.
TCCCTGGACAACTCCATCGGCACCCAGGCGGACAGCGTGAGCCAGGCTTCCGCGGCGGTGGAGGAAATGATCGGGAACATCACCTCCATCGGCGCCATGACGGAAAAAATGGCCCTCCAATTCAAGACCGTGGGGGACGCCGCCGCCGCGGGCAGCGCCATACAGCAGGAAAGCGGGACCAGGATCGGCGATATCGTGGGGCAGTCCCAGGCCCTGCAGGAGGCGGACCGGATCATCGCCACCATTGCCGCCCAGACCAACCTCCTGGCCATGAACGCCGCCATTGAGGCGGCCCACGCGGGGGAGGCGGCCGGGGCTTTTCCGTGGTGGCCGACGAAATACGGAAGCTGGCGGAAAATTCTTCCAACGAATCCCAGAAGATCAGCGCCGAACTAAAACAGATCGTGGAAACCATCAATCATATCGTAAAAAACTCCAAGGCCTCGGAAGGGTCCTTTGCCCAGGTCGCCGCCAGGGTGGACGAAACGGGCAAACTGGTCCAGGAGGTGGATAGCGCCATCCAGGAACAGCGGGAAGGGGCCGGCCAGGTTATGGAGGCCCTGAAGGTGATGAACAACGTCACCGCCGAGGTCAGCGCCGGTTCCAAAGAAATGCGGGAGGGCAACGAGTCCATGCTCAAGGAGATCGGCGCCCTGCAGGACCAGGCCCGGGAAATAGCCGACGGCGTTTCCCAAATGGCGGAGGGCATACAAACCGTCAACACCGGGGCCCAGGAAATTTCCCAACTGGCCCTGACCAATCAGGGGGCGATTGCCTCAATTTCCAAGATCGTGGATAGCTTTGAGGTGTGAAGTGAAGAAAGTGTGAAGAGTTGGGAGTGAAGAGAGGTGGAAGAGGGAGTGGGTAACGGTCGTGTCGGGCGGCGGAGCGAAGGTCCGACGTGTTTTTTCTGAAACATCCATTTGGCCTTTACAAAGTATAGGGACGGCTCGGGGTCTTTACCCTTCCGCCTTTCGGTGGTAATTTGGGGTTGAGCCATGAATAAAGCCCGCCGCCCGGCCCTTTATATCCCCCTTGCCGTCTTCCTTTTCGCCTTTCTTCTTAGCGTCCTGATCCTGCGGGTCCTCCCCTATCCCGAGCTTGGGGCCTACCAGGGCCGCTCCCGGGGCCTGGTGATTCAGGACCGGAACAGCAGGGTCCTCCGGGTTTTGCCCGCCCGGGACGGGGTAAAACGGGAATGGGCCCCCCTGGAGGATATTCCCGCCGGGGCGGTCCATGTTTTTATCCGTGCCGAGGACCGGCGTTTCTATCTGCACCCGGGGGTGGATCTTATCTCCGTGGCCGGAAGCGCCCTGCGGAATCTCCGGGCGGGCCGGGTTGTCTCCGGGGCTTCCACCATCACCATGCAGCTTGCCCGGCTGATCCGGCCCCGGGGCCCGGGCCTGGGGGGGAAAATCGGCGAAGCCTGGGACGCCCTGCGGCTGGAGGCCCGGCTGTCAAAAAGGGAGATCCTTGAACTGTGGCTCAACGGCATCCCCTTTGGGAGTAACATCGAAGGGGTCCCCGCCATGAGCCGGGCAAGGTTTGGCATCCCCGTTACCCAGCTCGACGACCGCCAGGCGGTCCTCCTGGCGGTGATCCCCCGCCGGCCCGCGCTTTACGATCCGGCCGCCAATCCCGATGCCGCCGCATCCGCAGCCATAGCCCTGGCCCTTCGCTGCCGCCTGGGGCTGGACGGGGCCGCCCTTAGGGATGCCGCTTTCGAGGCCGCCCGGCGGGATGTGCCGGAAAAGGCTCCCTTTCTGGCCCCCCATTTTACCGAGCGGCTGGCATCCATGGGGCCGGCTTTACCGGGGAGGGACAGGGCCCTCATCAGGACTACCCTGGACCTGGGGCTCCAGTCCTATGCGGAGGAACGGCTTGAGGCGGAGTTGTCCACCCTGACGAATAACCGGGTGAGTAACGGGGCGATTCTGGCCATAGAAAACGCAACCGGGGCGGTCCGAATCTATGTGGGTTCCGCCTCCTGGTTTGACGAAGCGCGGGGGGGCAAAATAGACGGGATCCGCATTTTGAACCAGCCCGGTTCCTGCCTCAAACCTTTCCTCTATGCCCTTGCCCTGGACAGGGGCTTTAGCCCCGCCGACGTGCTTCCCGATCTTCCTACCATATTCGGCAGCAGCGAGGCCTATATCCCCGCCAATTTTAACCGCCGTTTCAACGGCCCGGTTCGCTTCCGCGTGGCCCTGGCATCATCCCTCAATATCCCCGCGGTGTACCTCCTGGAACGCCTGGGGGTTGGGGCCTTTGAGGAGTACCTGGTCTCCCTGGGCTTCGATTCCGTGGCGGCCGCCAGGGGCAGCCATGGCACGGGGCTTGCCCTGGGCAACGCCGAGGTAAGCCTGGAAGAACTGGTCCGGGGTTTTTCGGTCTTTCCCCGGGGCGGTTTTTTGCGGGATCTGCGATGGATAGAAGGGGATGATGAGGGACAGGGCCCCCCGGAATCCGCGTCCCCGGAAGGGCGGGTCATGTCCCCCTATGCGGCGGCGCTTATCGCGGACATCCTCTCCGACCGGGCAAGCCGCTTTATCGGTTTTGGGCCCGCCCCTGCCCTGGCCACGGAATTTACCTCCCTGTTTAAAACCGGGACCGCCAATCAGTTTCAGCATATCTGGGCCCTGGGGGCCACCGGGCGTTTTACCGTGGGGGTCTGGATGGGAAACTTCTCCGGGGAAACCGTGGTGGGCCGTACCGGCAGTTCCATCCCCGCCCGGATCGCCGCGGATCTTTTAAGCGCCCTGGAAGGTTCCGCCGGGGCTCCCCCGGACCGGGAGCCGGAGCCCGCCCTTTCCGGCCTGGCGGAGGGGGTCCGAATCTGCGCCCTTTCGGGGATGGCCGCCACCGGGGCCTGTCCCGGAACCATGATCGAGTGGATCCCCAGGGACCGTATCCCCCGGCCCTGTTCCTGGCACGGCGCGGGACCGGTCCGGTACCCCCCGGAGTATCAGGCCTGGATTACCGAACGGTTCCGTTCAGGGGGCGTACAACAGGAAGGCTCCGGCAGCATCCGGCTCCCCGTGTCCGGTTCGGTCTATTACCTGGACCCTGCCCTGCCGGCGGAGGCCCAGGCCCTGCGGATGGAGACCGGCGGGTTCCGGGCCGGCGCCCTGGTGTACATCGACGGCCTCATCCAGGGGGAACTCAACCAGGCGGGGGTATACGTGCTGCCCCTGAGCCGGGGAAGGCACGAGGTATTGGTGGAAGACGGGGAGGGAAACAGGGCCGTGGTGGAATTTGAGGTACGGTGAAAGAAAGAGTGGGGAGT
>JAISOR010000015.1 GCA_031275535.1 Treponema sp.
GGGGCAGGAACCGGCCCCGCCGCCCGCCGGGCCCCTAGCCCTGGAAGCGGCCCCCGCAGATCCGCCGGACCCCGGACCGCCATCGGCAGAAACGCCCGCCGCGGACCTGCCGGCCCCGCCGGGGGAGATCCTCACCATCCGGGGCCGGCTCCGTCTGGTGGGGAATGAACCCTTTACGGAACTGGTCCTCTCCGATGGAGAGGGGAATGACTGGTTTATCGAGGGTTCCGTCCGGGACTCCCTGATTCACCGGCAGCAGGAGTTCCTTACCCTGCGGGGGGAAGCGGCTTACCAGGACCTGCTCCTGGCCAGCGGCCGGCGCATGGGGGTCCGCAAGATACTGCGGAATGTTACCGTGGCGGAGTAGCGTCTACTCTATCTTAGCAATTCTCACTTTAAAAAAAAAGAGTTTAGTTCAATCTAAAAATGACCCCCATTGTTTTGAGAGAACAGGTCGTCTTCATACGATCTGGTGACAATGGGGTCATTTTTTACCATACCCTATTTTTTGCCGTGATTCTGAGTTTTTCCGGGGAGAAAAGATGCCCGGAAAAACTCAAGTGGGGTGGCGGCGGGGAAACAGCGGGGGACCCTCCGGGGGGTCCCGCTGTTTCTCCGCCGCCAGGACCCCCGGAAGATTTTTTAGACATCTTTTTTATCTGTTTAAACTGAGAATTACTCTATCTCGTAGATGCTTCTGGCTATGGGCATCCGGCGGCCCATGCCGAAGGCCCGGGGGGAGACCTTTAGGACCGGCGGGGCCTGGCGGCGCTTGAATTCCGCCCGGGCCACGGTCCTGATGATGCTTCCCGCCAGGGCCGGGTCCCAGCCCCGGTCCGCAATCTCCCCCTGGGATAAATTTTCAAAGAGGTACAATTTGAGGATCGCGTCCAGCTCTTCGTAGGGGGGGAGGCTGTCCTGGTCCTTTTGATCCGGCCGCAGTTCCGCCGAGGGGGGCTTGGTAAGGATGGCCTCGGGGATCATCACCTTTCCTCCGGCCTCCAGGGCCCGCTCGTTGATCCTCCGGCAGAGGGCAAAGACCTCGGTTTTGAAGAGGTCCCCGATAGGCGCCAGGGCGCCGGCCATATCGCCGTAAAGGGTGCAGTAGCCCATGGCGAGTTCGCTCTTGTTCCCCGTGGTAAGGAGCATGGAAGAGAACTTGTTTGAGTAGGCCATAAGCAGGGTCCCCCGGATCCGGGCCTGGAGGTTTTCCTCCGCCAGATCAAAGGGCCGCTGTTCAAAAACCCCCTCCAGGGTGGAAAGGAAGCTGCTAAAGACCGGTTCTATGGGCAGGGTGACAAAACGGATGCCTAAGTTTTCCGCCAGCTCCGCCGCATCGTCCCGGGAACCCTGGGACGAAAACCGGGAGGGCATGCTGAAAGAGACCACCCGGTCTTTTCCCACCGCCCGGACCGCCAGGTAGGCCGCCAGGGCCGAATCGATTCCCCCGGAAAGGCCCAGGTGGGTGCGGGTAAACCCGCATTTTCCCATATATTCCCTAATGCCCATGACCAGGGCGTCTTCCAGAATGTCCAGCTCTTTCCGGGTCAGGCCCACCTTAAAGGGGTCCGCCTCATCGTCCCCGGAGGCGGGCCTTTCTGCGGGCCGGGGCTCCGGCCCCTCCGCAGAACCCCTCCCTGCACGGAACTCCGCCGCATCCCCCGCCGGGTCCCAGTACAGGAGGTCTTCTTCAAAGGCCCTGGCCATGAGCCCGGATTCCCCCCCGGGCCGGACAATAAAAGAGCGGCCGTCGAAGAGGATCGAGTCGTTGGCCCCCACGGCGTTTATGTATATCAGGGGAATATCCCCCCGCAGGCTTATCCGGTTTGCCAGGGCCAGGCGGATCTTGAGTTTCCCCGCCACATAGGGGGAGGCCGAAGGGACGCAGAGGAGGCTGATGCCCCGGTCCAGAAGTTCCCGGACCGGGTCCCGGATATAGCTGGTTCCGGGGGTATCGGTTTCCCGCCATACATCCTCGCAGATTGCCACCCCTATCCGCTCACCCTTCCACTCAAAAACAGACCATTCCCGGGCGCTTTCAAAATTGCGGGCCTCGTCAAAGACATCGTAGGTGGGCAGCAGGGTCTTTACCTGTTCAAAGACCAGCTTCCCGTTCAGAATGATGCCGTACATATTCACCAGGGCCTTGCCGCCGGTATGGGGATTCCTGCCCACATAGCCGATACCCACCGCCATATCCCTGGGGAGTTCCCGCTGGAGTATCCGGACCGTCCTGATATTCATCTCCACAAAACCGTCCTGATCCAGCAGATCCATGGGCGGGTAACCCGAGACCGCCAGTTCCGGGAAGAGTACCAGGTCCGGCCGCTGCTCCCGCCGCGCCCGTTGGGAGAAGGCCAGGATCTTTTCCCGGTTGCCGGAAAAATCGCCGATGGTAGAATTTATCTGAGCTATTGAGATACGCATAGGGGAAGGGTAACACAGGGGCGGACAAACAGGAAGACCCCGCATGCCTTCACGGTAAATCTTACCCTTTAGGGCCGGTTTACCATCCCGGTGAATACTACCTGCATACCCCCGTCATGGGTATGGTCGTATAGTATAAATACAAATGGTTTGTTGCAGTTCATTTCAAAGGGCTCGCCCGGCGGTTCGGGCCCCGCTGACGTTGCATCCATTGAAAAGATCGTTACTGCGGCGGCGGTCGTGCCTTTTTCATCGACCTCGATCACCGCTTTGTGCAGCGCATCGGAAATCCGTACATTCTCTTCTTTTATGAGCCCCGTCAGGGAATCATCGTTGAACAGGGGAATGTCCATGGCTTTTAGTGTATCCTTAAGCCGCATCACATCTCCCTCAACGGAAAACCGCGGCAGGAGCAGTTTACCTTCGGCAGGGCTTGAACCGTTTTGTATCGCAAGGAAATAATCGTTTGTCAGAGATGCCAGCAGCCCCGCCGCATCCCCGTCTTTGGGAAGCAGAATATAGAGCCCGCCGCCTGTCGTAAATTCCAAGGGCAGGGCTTGTAGTTTTTTATCTTCAAAATAGACTTGACCGTCTCCCTCCCGCAGCATATAGAACGCCTCTGTTTCTCCCTGGGGAGCATAAAATGTATCCGGCTCGGTTTTGGCCGGGTTAAATTCCCAGTCCCACCGGTCGAAAAAATAAATGGCGTTGGCAAGAACCGCCAGCGTTGCGGGATCAAATTCCTGTATTATGTTCCGAATCATCCCCTTGGTGTTTTTGTCTACCCAGTCGTTTACCTCGGCAACCGCCGCGGGAGATTCAAAATCCACCTGTATGGAACTGCCCCGGTAGTAATCCATAAAGGCCTGCGCAAAATCAACTTTGATTGTTTTATCATGATCAACAAAGACCGCATTGGCTATTTTAATAGGCTCATGGTAGTTCTCCTGCCCATACTCCTTATACCGCTGCCGGGTCAAATCGTACAACATGCGGGAGACCCCGTTGTTTATATCCGCCTCCGCAATATCCGGCATACCCAGGGCCGTGAGTAGATCCGCCTTGTACTGAGCCTTGACCGCATTGACCAGCGCCGTCAGGGGAATCCAAACCGAAAGGGGCGAACAAACCATGTTTTCTGTTGTATCGTTCTGTGCCGCCAGGGCTGCGCCCAAGCGAAAGGCAAAGTCGTTTGCCCCGGCAGCAACCGAGCGGGCTGCCGGATTAACCTCTTCCGGCTTCTGAAGCTCCCTTGGAGTTACCGGTACAATCTGCATTGCGGTATAATCATCGGTACCGTCGTTGATTTCCGTATTACATCCCAAGAGAATTACACAAAGAAAAAACAATAGTCCTAAAATAGTAAAGAACCTTTCGTTTTTCATGTTTTCCCTCCAAGAAAACATTTTATGGTACAAATATTAGTGTTTACAAGGGCATTAGGCTGCGGCCCTTCCGTTCCGGGGCTTTCGTTCTATCCGGCGACGGAGAAACAGGAGGACCCCTATCAACAGGAGGGCGTAGATTAGGCAGCTCCGGTATCCCCAGGCCGCGCCAAGGTACCGGTTGGTCAGGCCGATAAAAAGCTGCATGACGGCGTTTATGGCGCCCCCCAGGACGATGATGGCGCTGCTCATCACCGCCGCGTCGGGGCCGAAGAAGTAGAGGGCCACCGCCATGGTGGTGGGCCACATGATGGCGATAAAGAAACCCAATGCGGGGAGCACCCAAATTCCCCGCTCCCCAAGGCCAAAGCCCAGGATAAAGATGAGGATCACCATCCCCGTAGCGCCGATAAGGCTCCGCATATAGCCGATCTTTTCAACCAGGAAGCCGCTTGCCAGCCGGGAAATGGTAAAGAGGATAAAGAAGCCCGAAACGAAGCCCGCTCCCCGGGTCCGGGGATCAAAGCCATAGACATCCTGGAAATAGAGGCTGCCCCAGTTGGTGGATCCCATTTCGACTACCACCATAAGACCCAACGCCGCCGCGAAGATCCACACCATCGGGGTTCTTAGGGCGGTTAGGAAACTAAGGCGTTTTTCTTCCCCCGCCGGGGAGGCCGGATCCGTCTTCCCCGGCGGGTCCCCGGCCCTTCCGGGAAACCGGGCCAGAAGGGTAGGAACAAAGAAGAAGGCCAGGAGGGGGATGGACAGGAGGTAGATCTGCCTCCACCCCAAATTGCCCAGATCGGTCAGCATCCCCGCCCCCTTGGGGCCAATAACCGCGCCAACGCCGTAAAAGAAATGGGCCAGGTTCATGAACAGCGCCGCCCTGGAGATAAATACCTGGGTTGCCAGGGCGTTGATCCCCACCTCAAAGAAACCAAAGCCCGCAAAGACCAGGAACAGCGCCGCCGCGATGGTCCAAAACCGGGGCATAAAGGATACCGCGAAAAGTCCCAGGGCTATACAGATAAAACCGGAAAGCAGGGCCCGTTTAACCCCGAACCGGGCCAGAAAGAAGCCCGCCACCATACAGAAAAACACATAACCGGAGGATAGGAGGGAAACCATAAGCCCCTGCTGTTCATAGGAGGCGTTGAATTCCGCCTTAATCAGAGGATAGGAAACCCCCTTGATATTCTCTATGAGCCCAAAGATAAACATGGTTCCGTATATAATGAAGAAAAGCAGTTTGTTTGGCGCGCCCCTTTGCATGGGTTGTAGAATATAGGGAAAACCGGATTCATACAATAGGGAATATTCGGCCAGCTTCTATGACCCTGACCGGGACCCAGGGCAAAAGCATTAACTCTTTATTCGGGATACTTTAAATGAAAACACCGGTCCGGTGAGGAAATTACTTGGGGTCCTGACGGAGTAAAAGCCATAGGTGCCCCCCAAAGGGGCCCCCCTATGGCTTTTACTCCGCCACCCCACCAGGGTTTTCTCCACCGTACCGGTGCATTTTCTCCAGGGTATACCGGAGAAAATTGCCCGGGCGTTCCTTATAGGGGGGGGGAAGAGGGGGTTCCCCGCATAATTCGGGTAATTTTCCCGCAAACCCCTGCAATATATCATGATCCCCGCAGTACCGTCTCACGCTTCACTCCCCACCCTTTTTTGAGTGTAGGCAAAAAGTAAATGCTGTTGCCCGGCACGGGGCCGGTCTTTCCTGTACTATTTGCGGCTCTTCTGCTATACTGGCGGTATGGTTCAGCGCAAAATGCCCATCGGCATCCAGGACTTTGAGAAACTCCGTACCGGCGGCTACGTGTACGTGGACAAGACCGCCTACGTCTACCGGCTGGCCCAGGAGGGGAACCCCTACTTTCTGGGCCGACCCCGGCGCTTCGGCAAGAGCCTGCTCCTCTCCACCATCAAGGCCTATTTCCAGGGGAAGCGGGAACTGTTCCAGGCCGCCGAAGGCCGGCCGGCCCTGGCCCTGGCGGACCTGGAACAGGACTGGCCCGAACACCCGGTCTTCCATATCGACCTTAATGTGGCAAACTATGACAGCCCCGCGGCCCTGGAATCGGCCCTGGATGCAAATCTCCGGCTTGCTGAAAG
>JAISOR010000182.1 GCA_031275535.1 Treponema sp.
ATAATCATCAAACCATTCTTCACCAAGTTTGGAAAATATGCCATTTTCATTCTTTATATCTTCGATGTTATTTATACTGCCAATATTAGCCGTATTTCCACTGCCGCTTTTATCACTTGCTATTTTCCATTTTTCTGCAATAAAAAATTCAAAATTTTTAACCACCGAAGGTATAGATTTTAATTGTTGTATTCTATACGTTGTCGTTTCAACAATCTCTTCACTTTCTATCCTGTCATATATTATTCCAAAACAAAAATGTCCTTTATATTCCTCATAGGGGAATTGTATATTTTTTTACTTGCTCTATTTACAAAATATTCTCCATGAGAACCAAGAGTAAACCCATTACATAATTCATTATTATCAGGGTTCCTATATGTTGTCTTAAAATCAACTGCGAATTTATTTGTGTCATCTTTTTTGTCTATAAATGATATGTCCGGATAATAATTTTGATGATCAGCTAATACAATTTTATAATTATTTTGCTCAGCAAATTCAAGGATTTTGGGAAATAAATGTATTTCTAAAATTTTAGATATAATTTTTGTATCTGATGATATTGTGTATATATTTTTGTAAATATCAATAAACCCTTTAATACTCCACTGTCCGTTTGAGGTACTTACATATGAAACTATTTTCTTGAGGAATTTTTGTAGATTTTCCTTAAAAATATCTTTATATGCTGTATTATTTTTCATACAATGATAGTATATCATATATGTAATGTTTTGACGAGTCCTTTTTTAATTATTTTCGGACCTTTTGCCTAACATCATTTAAAAGATATTCATCATACTCGGAAACTGTGTAACGAAGATACCCAGAAGCAAGCTCTTGGGTATCTTCGTTGGACCCGGCCCACAACAACTTCACTCCTCACTCTTCACACTCCTCCCCACTCCCCACCCTTCACTTTCCTCCCCGCAACTTGCTTAAACGTCCGCAGGCCTCTTCCACATCGGCGCGGTGGCCGAAGGCGGAAAAGCGGATAAAGGATTCCCCCGCGGGGCCGAAGCCGGAGCCGGGGGTGGTAAGGACCTGGCATTTTTCCAGGATCTCCGCGAAGACCTCCCAACTGTCCCTGCCGGGAAACCGGGCCCAGATATAGGGGGAATTATCCCCCCCCACGCAGGAGATCCCCAGGTTCTGCAGGGCGGACCGGATGAGTTTCGCATTTCCCAGGTAAAAGTCGGACAGCTCCCGGATCTCCCGGAGCCCCTCCGGTTCCAGGGCTGCCAGCCCCCCGGCCTGGGAGATGTTGGAGGCCCCGTTAAAGATGGTTCCGCAGACCCGGTCCCAGTCGTCCCGCACCCGTTCTCCCCCCGCATAGACCAGGTCCCGGGGCACCACGGTCCAGCCCAGGCGTACCCCGGTAAAACCCGCGGGCTTGGAGAAGGAGTTCACCTCCAGGGCGCAGGCTGCGGCCCCTTCAATGTCAAAGATGGTCTTGGGAAGCGCCGGGTCCCGGATATATTCGCTGTATGCGGCGTCGAAGATGATGATGGACCCGGTTTTTTTTGCCGCCCCTACCAGCCGGCCCAGTTGATCCCGGGTCGCCACCGCGCCGGTGGGGTTATTGGGGGAGCAAAAATAGATAAGGCCGTTTTGGGGAAGCGCGGACATATCCGGAAAGTAGCCGTTCTCCGCGGTACAGGGAAGGTAGGTGATTCCCCGGTAGCCCCGGCCCTCCCAGGCCCCGGCGGCGCCGATCAGCACCGAGCCGTCCACATAGACCGGATAGGAAGGGTCCTGCACCGACACCGCTGTTTCCGCCCCAAAGAGGAGCTGGAGCCGCCCTATGTCGCACTTGGCCCCGTCGGAGATGAATATCTCATCGGCGCCGAACCGGCCCCGGTAAAACACCTGGGAAATACGCTCCCGCAGCGACAGGAGCCCCTCGTCGCTGTACCCGCTGTAGCCTTCGGGGGTTCCCAGTTTCCGGGCCCCCTCCACCAGGCCCCGGTCAATATGGGGCAGGATGGGCTCGGTGGTGTTCCCCACCCCCAGGCTGATGATCCGCGCCTCAGGATGGGCGGCGGCAAATTCCCGGCGCCGTTTGGCAATCTCCGGGAACAAATACCCCGCTTTGATGTTAGCAAGACAGGGATTTCGCTTAAGCATAATAGGCCTCCTAAATGGGATTGAAGTTTCCCAGACCCGCCGTGTCCAGGGTGGCAAAGTAATCCTCCACGGTTTCGGGCCGCCGTATCTGGAGGATCGAACCGCCGGTTCGGAGGAGCAGTTCCCCGCAGCGGAGTTTGCCGTTGTAGTTAAAACCCATGGCCCTGCCGTGGGCCCCCGCATCGTGGATGACCACCAGATCCCCCCTTTCCCCGGTTTCGATCTTCGGCAGCTTCCGCTGGATGGCGAATTTATCGTTGTTTTCGCAGAGGCTTCCCACCACGTCATAGGTTTCCGCAGCCTCCGCTGTTTCCTTCCCCGGTATGGTGATGTGGTGATAGGCCCCGTAGAGGGCCGGCCGCATAAGGTCCGCCATGCAGGCGTCCAGGCCGATGTATTCCCGGTATATGCTCTTGCGGTGGATCGCCCGGGCCACCAGCCAGCCGTAGGGACCGGTTACCACCCGGCCCCATTCGGTCCGGATCCCCAGGGGGTCCAGCCCCGCGGGGACGATAATTTCATCGTAGGCTTTTTTGATCCCCCCCGCCAGAACCGCATAGTCCAGGGCCTCCTGGCCGGGCCTGTAGGGGATCCCCACGCCCCCCCCAAGGTTCACAAACTCCGGAGCTATCCCGGTTTTTGCCCTTATCTCCACCGCCAGTTCAAAGAGGATCCGGGCGGTTTCGATGTGGTAATCCCCGTTGAGTTCATTGGAGGCCACCATGGTGTGAAGGGCAAAACGCCTGGCCCCCTTATCCCGGAGCAGGGTAAAGCCCCGGATGATCTGCTCCCTGGTAAATCCATATTTGGCCTCCTCAGGTTTCCCGATGATGGCGTTCCCCCCCTTGAGGGGGCCGGGATTGTAGCGGCAGGAGATAAGCTCCGGAATTCCTGCGGTTTTTTCCAGAAATTCAATGTGGGTGATATCATCCAGGTTGATTATCGCCCCCAGGTTCCGGGCGCTTTGATATTCCTTTGCCGGGGTTTCATTGGAGCTAAACATGACGGCCTCCCCCTTCATCCCCGCCATATCCGCCAGGAGCAGCTCCGGCAGGCTCGAACAGTCCGCACCGAAGCCCTCGGCGGCGAGGATCTTCAATATATAGGGGTTGGGCAGGGCTTTTACGGCGTAATACTCCCTAAAGGCGGGGAATATCGAAAAGGCCCTGACGATCCGCCGGGCGTTTTGCCGGATGGCTTCCTCGTCGTACACATAGAAGGGGGTAGGATAGCGCTCCGTCAACGCTTCCAACTGCTCCCTGGTAAGGGGAAAATTCTTAATACCCATGCTCTATCCTTTATCCTTTTAAAGGTATCCCTTTGATTTGAGGAGTTCCGCATTCAGAATCCCTCCCCCCGCCGCGCCCCGGACCGTATTGTGGGATAGGGCGGTAAAACGGAGGTCGAAGACATGGCAGGCCCTGATCCGTCCAATGGAAACCGCCATGCCCTTGTCCGCGTCCCGGTCCTTCCGGGGCTGGGGCCGGTCGTTTTCTTCCCGGATGATGATGGGCCGTTTGGGCGCCATGGGAAGGTCCAGTTCCTGGGGCAGGGCGGTAAAGGAGGACCATATCTCCCTTACTTCCCCCAGGGAGGGTTTCTTTGCCCCGAATTCCAGGCTGATGCAGGCCACATGGCCGTTCACCACCGGGACCCGGTTGCAGTGGGCGCTGATTTTGGGACCCGCCGCGTTTTGGATCGCCCCGTCCTTTATGGCCCCCAGGATCTTGAGGGGTTCCTGTTCGGACTTTTCCTCCTCCCCTCCGATATAGGGGACCACATTATCAATAATATCCAGACTAGGCGTTCCGGGATACCCGGCCCCGGAGACCGCCTGCAGGGTGCTTACAATGAGCCGGCTGACCTCATAACCCTCCCGGATCAGGGCCCAAAGGGGGGTCATATAGCTTTGGATGGAACAGTTGGGTTTTACGGCGATAAAGCCCCGGTCCCAGCCCCGGGATTTTTTCTGCAGGGGAATAATATCCGCATGGTGGGGATTCACCTCCGCGATGAGCATGGGTACGTCGGAGGTCCACCGGTGGGCCGACGCGTTGGACACCACGGGGATCCCCGCGGCGGCATAGGCTTCCTCCAGGATCCGGGTTTCATCCTTTCCCATCTCCAGGGCGGAGAACACAAAGGCGCAGCGGCCCTCTTTAAAGGCCCTAAGGGCCCGGACCGTCTCGTTGGCGTCTTCCACCACCAGGTCTCCCACCTCGGGACGATAGGTTTTTGCGAGCTGCCACCGGCCGTCCAGGGCCTGGGCATATTTTTTCCCCGCGCTCCGGGGAGAGGCCGCCACATACCGGACCTCAAACCAGGGATGATCCGCCAGGAGGCTGATATACTGTTGTCCTACCATACCCGTTGCGCCGAGTATTCCCACGGGAATCTTAGCCATCTGTTTCTCCTTCAAAAGCTGCTGTTCTACAAGAGCTTGATCCCCAGCCCTTCTATGGCCGCCCGGAGGGGGGCCTCGTTCTTCCTGTCCAGGGGGCCCAGGGGGAGGCGCGTGGGCCCCCCGGGAAGGCCCGCCCAGGTCATGGCGGTTTTGATGGGGATGGGGTTGGTTTCGATAAAAGCCGCCCGGACCAGGGGCAATAGCTCATAGTGGAGCCGCCGGGCTTCTTCAAAATTGCCGGCCAGACAGGCCTTGCAGAGGGCGGCCACCTTGCCGGGGACCAGGTTGGATATTACCGAGATGATCCCCTCTCCCCCCAGGGCAGCCAGGGGCAGGGTCAGGGCGTCATCCCCGGAGAGGACCGTAAAGCTCCCCCCTTCCGCCCTCCGTTTGGCCGCCACCTCCCGGATAATATCCCCTATCTGCCCAATATCCCCGGAGGCTTCCTTAACCCCCGCAATGCCGGGGATCCGGGAGAGCCGTTCCATCAAGGCCGGGGTGATATTCTTCCCCGTCCGGGAGGCGATGTTATAAATGATGATGGGAATTCCCTCCCGGGCCACCGCTTCAAAGTGGCGGAAGAGCCCCTCGTCGTTGGGTTTATTGTAATAGGGGGTCACCACCAGCGCGGCGTCGGCCCCCAGGTCTTTGGCCCGTTTTGTGTATTTTACGGCGTATTTGGTTGCGTTGGAACCGGCCCCGATGATCACCGGAACCCGGCCCTTAACTTCCTCTATCACAATCCTGATGAGCCTTTCCTCCTCATCCTCTTCCAGGGTGGGGGTCTCGCCGGTAGTTCCCAGGGGTACCAGGCCGTCGATTCCCCCCTCAATCTGGAAATTGATGAGCCGCCTGAAACCATCGTAATCCACATCCCCATTTTCCTTCATGGGGGTAATAAGCGCCGTAAAGGCTCCCTTAAACTGTACCATAACTTGCTCCTATGATATTTTCCAACACATCATCCATGGTGAATACCCCCCGGCGGGGCTCCCCGGTTTCAGCGGGGGCGATGAGCCACTCGGCCCCCAGGATCGCGCCGGAAGCAAAGCCCTCCCTGCCCCGGGCGGTGTGGGTAATCTCGATGGTATCCGCCGGGGAATCAAAAAACAGGGAATGCTGCCCCGGCGCCGCCCCCAGCCGCAGGCTGGGGTAGTGGAGTTCCTCCGCCGCCGGGGGCCGGTTCAGGGTTTCCCAGACCGCCCGCTTCTTGCGGGTCATGGCGGCCAGGACCCGGCCCGCCAGGGTCTTTGCGGTCCCCGAAGGGCTGTCCGCCTTTTTATTGTGATGGACCTCCCAGCCCCCCACATCGTATTCGGGAAAGGGGTCCGCCAGTTTTGCCGCAAAGGCCGCGATACGGTAAAAGAGGTTTACCCCCAGGGAAAAATTCGACGCCCAGAGCAGGGCCGTCCCCGCGGCGGCCACCATCCCCCGGACCTCCTCCAGCCGGTCCTGCCAGCCCGTGGTTCCCACCAGCGCCGGCAGCTTCCGTTCCGTCAGGGCGCGGATGTTCTCCACCGCCGTATCCGGCCGGGTAAACTCGATGGCCAGATCCGCCCTTTCGCCGCCGGCTTGTTCCGCAGCCTCCAGGGTCCGGTATACCGGCGCCCCCGCGGCGGAACTCCCCTCCGCCGCAAAGGGGTCCACCACCATGACGATGCGGTGTCCCCGGCCCAGGGCTGCGCCTTCTATCATCCTTCCCATCTTACCGTATCCGATTATCGCTATTCGCATGGCCCCTACCTTTATTTAGAACCCGAAGGCCGGAGCGGGGATTTCCCGGCATCTTCAAAGAAGGTCTTATGCAGGGCGGTTACCACATCCCCGGCCTGGGTATCGTTGACGATAAAGCTGATGTTTACCTTGCTGGCCCCCTGGGAGACCATCTGGACCTGCACCCCCAGGCTTACGCAGACCCCAAAGGCCCGTTCCAGGATCTCCGAGGACCGGCGCACATCCCCCACGATGGTAACAATGGCCTTGTCCTTTTTAATTTCCACGCTGGCGATCCGGGCCAGGTCCTTCCTCAGGGCCTCCAGATCGTGAACCGCGTCCAGGGTCAGGGAGATAGAAACCTCACTGGTGGCTACCACGTCTACCGAAAGACGGTGCCGGGCAAAGGCGGAAAACACCCCCTCCAGAAAGCCGTACTGCCCCAGCATCCGGGTAGATACCACATCCACCAGGGTCACATTCTTCCGGGAGGTAATAGCCCGGACCGGTCCGGGCTTTTTATTCAGCGAGGCCACGATCCTGGTGCCCGGCGCTTCGGGGTTATAGGAGTTCTTGACCAGTACGGGGGTTCCGCTTTTGATGCAGGGCTGCATGGCCCGGGGATGGAGGACCTGGGCGCCGAAATAGGCCAGTTCCGCCGCCTCCTCGTAGGTAACCTCCTCCACCGGCAGGGCCGCCTTTACCAGCCGGGGGTCCGCAGTAAGGATGCCGTCCACATCCTTCCATATCTGCACCTCCCGGGCCTTGCAGGCCGCGGCGATCATGGTGGCGCTAAGGTCCGAACCGCCCCGCCCCAGGGTGGTGATATTGCCCTCCCGGTCTTTGGCGATAAAACCGGTAATTACCGGCAGGACCCCCGAATCGACCAGGGGGCAGAGGATCTGGGGGATCAGGTCCCAGCTTTCCTTTGCCAGTTCCGCGGCGGTAAAATTGGAGTCCGAAAGCACCCCCGCGTCCCAGGCGTCCAGGGCCTGGGCTTTTAAACGCAGGGATTTAAGATAGGCCCCGGCAATGCGCACCGAAAGACGTTCCCCAAAGGAGACCAGGTAATCCTTGGTCCTGCTGGTCAATTCCCTTGTAAGGGAAATCCCCGTCAAAAGGGTCCGCAGTTCTTCCAAGAGGGGGGCTACTTCATGCTGAACCGAATGTTTCAGGTTCAGCTCTTTTATGGTTTTGATGTGGAGCTCTTCTATTTTTTTTATTGATACGGCCCCGTCTTTTACGGCCCTCCCGGCGGCTTCCAAAAGATGATCCGTGGTATCTCCCATGGCGGACAATACCAATACGGGCCTTAGGGGGAGCAAGGGCTGGATAATTTTAGACACATGACGGATCCGTTCCGCATTGGCAACGGAGCTGCCCCCGAATTTCATAACAACCATGATACCATTTCCTCCGAAACAAAGACGGCCCGAGGCTTATGCGCCGATTATGAATCTATCAAGAAATGTATATATATGCAATATAAGGGCTCCTGCACAGTAATTTTACATTTACAAAGAAAATAACTACCGGATCTTCACGGCAATTAAAGCAAAACCCCGCTTTAAACCCATTATATTAGAAACGGCCGCCATGCAAGGCCGGTTTTCCCCATTGGCGGGCATTCCGGCAGGGGGTATATTTTTACAAGGAGCCGATTATGGGAAAATAATTAAAGAAAGTTCTCAAGAAACGGACCGGAAAATGAAAGAAACCGGCCGGATAGTTAAAGAAACGGCGCTGCAAATGAAAGAGACCG
>JAISOR010000036.1 GCA_031275535.1 Treponema sp.
CCATGATATGCGGGTTATTGCGGAATTTACCCGCCGGAGTATTGTGCTGCGGGAAGGCGGTATCGCTGCGGACGGACCCACCCGGGAAGTGCTGGCGGATTTTGATATGCTGGAAAAAACCCGGCTCCGGCCCCCCGGGATCGTACAACTGTCGGATAAGCTGATAGGCCGCGGCCTGGAGGAACATGTTTTTAGCACCGGGGAATTTCTGGAGAAATACCGCCGGGAGGCGGGTTAATGGCCTTTTCCGGCGATTTTTATATTCGCCGGGATTCCTGGCTGCACCGGTTGGATCCCCGGGTAAAACTGGTCCTTACGGCTGCCCTGGCGGCGATAGCCCTTAGGATAAACACCCTTTTCCCCGCCCTGGCGATGCTTGGGGGAATCCACCTGCTGTTGATAAGCGCCCGGATTCCCCGGGCAAAATTTCTATGGGTCTGGACCCTGTTGCTGCCGGTAACCATCATGATCCTGATCTTCTGGCCCCTTTTCAACCGGGAGGGACGGGTCCTCTTTAGTTTTGGGATCCTGCGGATTACCCTTGAGGCCCTTATGGAGGGCGCGGCCATGTCCCTGCGCATCTGCATCATGGGTTTTGCCTGCTTTGTGCTGCTTTTTTCCACCGATCAGGCAAAGATAGTCCGGGCCCTGGTAAAACTGGGGATCCCCTACCGCATCGGCTTGATGCTTGCCATTGCCCTGCGGTACCTTCCCACTTTTTTCGGCATCATCACCATGGTAACAGAGGCGCAAAAATCCCGGGGATTGGACCTTGACAGGGGGCCGCTTATAAAGAAGCTAAAGGCCTATATGCCCATCCTGGCAGCGGTATTAATATCCGGGATTAAGACCAGCGACAACCTCTCCAAGGCCCTGGAAACCCGGGCCTTTAGCGCGCCGGCCAGGAAACGTACCTGCTACAGCGATATAGCCATGAGGCCCGGGGATTTTGTTTTCCTGGGGATCACCCTGGCCGCCACGGTATTCCTTCTGGTTTTTTTCCATAAATAGCCCTTCTGTAGAGCGGTAATTCCACTATTGAGGAAAGACAGAAGGCCCGGGCCTTTTTTTTCGTTTAAATGTGGAATTTCTCAGGGCAACAGCATTTGCTTTTTGCCAACACTCAAAAATGGGTGGGGAGTTGAGAGTGAAGCGTGAGGCGGTACTGCGGGGATCATGATATATTGAAGGGGTTTGCGGGAAAATTACCCGAATTATGCGGGGAATCCCCTCTTCCCCCCATATAAGTAAAGACCGGGCAATTTTTGTGTATATCCGGGATACCCCCGAATAAACGCACCGGTACGGTGGAGAAAAATCTGGTGGGGTGGCGGAGTAAAAGCCATAGGGGGGCCCCTTTGGGGGGCACCTATGGCTTTTACTCCGTCAGGACCCCCAAGAAATTTCCTCACCGTACCGGTGTTTTTATTTAAAGTATCCCGAATAAAGAGTAAATGCTTTTGCCCTGGGAATTTCTGTATTTGTATTGACAGGAGCTAGAATTTGTACTGCATATTACTGTATTATGACTAAGATAAGGTAGCGTAGTAATGGGTATATATATTGTCAAACGGATTTTTCTTGCGCTGGTAACTATCCTGTTTGTAATATGCTTTACATTTATCCTCATGAATACCGTACCCGGGGGGCCGTTTCTGGGGGAAAAGGCAATTTCCGCCAGGGTTTTGGCGGAGCTGGAGGCAAAATACGGCCTGGATAAGCCCCTGCCGGTACAGCTAAAAAACTACCTGGTAAGTCTCCTTCAAGGCGATATGGGGGTATCCCTCAAGATGCAGAAAAACCGTCCGGTGCGGACCATTATCGGGGAGATGTTCCCCACCTCCGCAAGAATCGGGGCCATTGCCCTGATCTGGGCGATCCTGGTGGGGGTCGGTTTTGGCTGCCTGGCGGCGTATACCCGGGGAAGGTGGGAAGACAGCCTTTTGCAGGTGATTACCACCCTGGGAATCGCGTTTCCCAGTTTTGTTTCCGCCACGATTCTGCTGGTCTGTTTTGCCGGCGGGGTGTTTCATATCTTTCCCACCACGGGCCTGGGCCGGGGGGCCATCAGCTATGTACTCCCCTGCTTTACCCTGGGGCTTATCCCCATGTGTTCCATCGCCCGGTATACCCGTTCCTCCATGCTGGACGTGCTTAACAAGGAATACATCAAGACCGCCCGGGCCTACGGACATTCCATTCCCAAGATTATCTTTAAATACGCCCTGCGGAACGCCCTTATTCCGGTGGTTACCTATCTGGGGCCCATAACCGCGGGGATCCTTACCGGGGGCTTCGTGGTGGAAACCGTATTCAACATTCCCGGCCTGGGCCGTTACTTTATACAGAGTATTAGTAACCGGGATTATCCCCTTATTATGGGAACCACTATTTTTTTCGCCTCCCTGGTAATTATTTTAAGTTTCGGGGTTGATATCCTCTATAAAGTTATCGATCCCCGGATACAATTTTCGAGTGATGTGAGTTAGGCTATGGATACAGAGGGGAAAGTTTTTACCTCCCACAATCTTCCTTCCGCCACGGGGGGGGGGGGGGGGGCAAGCGGGGAAACAATTTACCTCCCAGGATTTTCTTCCCGCCACGGCAGAGGAGCGGGAAAATTTTCTTCCCCGGCATAAGAGTATCTCCTACTGGAAAGACGCATGGAGAAGGCTTAGAAAAAATTATATCGCCATGGTTTCCTTTGGGGTTATCCTTTTCCTCTTCCTTTTTGCCTATGCGGGCCCTTCCTTTGTGGCCTACCATTACGATGAACAGGTCCGGGGCAGTTCCAACCTGGCGCCCTTACGGTACTCCCAGCCGGAACAGGACAGGATAGCCGCGGGGGAAAAGGTCTTTCCCCATATCTTCGGCACCGATACCCATGGCCGGGATATTTTTGTCCGGATGATGTATGGGGCCCGGGTGTCCATGCTCATCGGCATCGCCGCCGCGGCGCTGACCCTGATCATCGGGGTCCTCTACGGCGCGGTCTCGGGGTATATCGGCGGCAGGACCGACATGGTGATGATGCGGATCGTGGATATCATCTATTCGGTGCCCGATGTCTTAGTGGTACTCCTTCTGGCGGTAACCTTAAAGCCCCTGCTGTCAAGCTTTGCGGACGAGAATCAGACCAATGTGATGGGAAGGATCGTCATTGCCCTGGGGCCCAGCATCATCGCGATTTTTATCGCCTTTGCGCTGCTCTACTGGACCACCATGGCGCGGATCGTCCGGGGCCATATCCTCCAGTTAAAACAGCAGGAATACGTTATTGCCGCCCGCGCCCTGGGCGCTTCGGATAAACGGATCATCATGAAGCATTTGCTGCCCAACTGCGTAGGTTCCCTGGTGGCCGCCACGTGCCTTCAAATCCCCATCGCCATTTTCCTTGAATCCTTCCTTTCCTTCCTGGGGCTGGGGGTAAACGCCCCCATGACAAGCCTGGGCTCCCTGGCCTCCGACGCCCTGGGGGGAATGTATACCTACACGTACCGGCTGATTATTCCGTCGATTGTTTTAAGCCTGATGATCCTGTCTTTCAATTTGTTTGGAGACGGGCTGCGGGACGCCCTGGACCCGAGGTTGAAAAAATGAGGAAGCACCGCCCATGACCACAGAAAAACTACTGGAGGTACAGGATCTGCGGGTTTCCTTTTTTACCCCCGTGGGAGAAGTCAAGGCCGTGGGGGGGATCTCCTACACCCTTAACCGGGGGGAAGTAATGGGCATTGTGGGAGAATCGGGATCGGGCAAAAGCGTGGAGGCCTATTCCGTTATGGGGATTCTGGAATCCCCGGGCAAGGTGGTGGGGGGCTCCATCCGCTTCGAAGGACAGGACCTCTTGGCCTATGCCGGCAAGGATATGGAAAAGATCCGGGGCAGCCGGATCAGTATGATTTTCCAGAATCCCATGGAAAGCCTTAACCCCGTATACACTATTGGCAACCAGCTTATGGACGTACTGAGGAAACATGCCCCGGACGTATCCCCCCGGCGGGCCCGGGAACGGGGGCTGGAAATGCTCAGGCTGGTGGGGATTACCAACCCCCATCAAAGGATGAAGCAATATCCCCATGAGCTTTCCGGGGGCATGCGCCAACGGGTAATGATCGCCATGGGCCTTATCTGCGAACCCCATCTGCTCATCGCCGATGAACCCACCACCGCCCTGGATGTGACCATCCAGGCGCAGATCCTGGAGCTGATGAAGAAGATTCGGGAAGAAAACTATATGGGGATCATCTTTATAACCCATAACATGGGGGTTATCGCGGAGATCTGCGATACGGTGGCGGTTATGTACGGGGGATACATGGTGGAACAGGGTACGGTGGAGGATATTTTTTATGCCCCCCTGCATCCCTATACCAAGGGGCTCCTGCGTTCCATGCCCCGGATAGACAAGGAAAAAAGCGAACGCCTTATCCCCATTGAGGGGACCCCCATCAATATGCTGGATCCAAATCCGGGCTGCCCCTTTGCGCCCCGGTGCGGCTCCTGTATGAAAATTTGCGTCAATAGTATGCCCCCGGAAACGATCCTTGCGGGAAACCACCGCTCCAGGTGCTGGCTGCATATTCGGGACGGTTCCGCGCAGGGGGCCGAAGGGGCGGAGGGAAAACGGACATGAACGCGGATAGCAAAAACATTCCCGGCGAAACCTCCCCCAATGTTCCCCTTATTGGCCTGGAAAATTTGACAAAATATTTCCGGGTAAAAGAACTCTGGGGAAAGGCGAAGTACATTCATGCGGTGGACAAGGTTTCCCTCTTTATAGAAGAGGGAGAAACCCTGGGGCTGGTGGGGGAATCCGGATGCGGAAAGACGACCCTGGGACGGACGCTCCTCCGGCTCTATGAACCGACGGCGGGGAAGATCCTGTTCCGGGGGGAGGATATTACCCATGGGGATATGCTTCCTTATAGAAGAAAGATGCAGATCATCTTCCAGGACCCTTCCTCATCCCTTAACCCCCGGATGACCGTGGGGGAGATCGTGGGGGAACCCCTGGATATTCATAAATTGGCTTCCTCCAAGAGGGAGCGGAAGGAACGGATCGAGGCCCTCCTGGAACGGGTGGGGCTGAACAGCGAGCAGGCCAACCGCTATCCCCACGAATTTTCCGGCGGGCAGCAGCAGCGGATCGGCATTGCCCGGGCCCTGGCGGTGGAGCCGGATTTTATTGTCTGCGATGAACCGGTGTCCGCCCTGGATGTGTCTATCCAGTCCCAGATTGTGAACATGCTGGAGGATATGCAGAGGGAGCTAAAACTGGCCTACCTCTTTATTGCCCACGATATATCGGTGGTGCG
Source organism: Treponema sp. (assembly GCA_031275535.1). Next base: position 5,319 of record JAISOR010000036.1, read on the forward strand.
GCATATCTCAAAACGGATCGGGGTGATGTATCTGGGGAAACTGGTGGAACTGGCCGAAAGTTATGAGCTTTACAAGAACCCCCTCCACCCCTACTCCAAAACCCTGCTTTCGGCGGCGCCCATTCCGGACCCCCAAATAACCCGGAGCCGCCAGCGGCTTATTCTGGAGGGGGAGATCCCCAGCCCCATAGGGAGCCCGCCGGGGTGCCGGTTTCACACCCTCTGTCCCCAGGCCTTTGGGGCCTGCGCCGAGGCCGCGCCGGAACTTGTGGAGGCCGGCCCCGGCCATTATGCGGCGTGCCATCTGCTTCAGAAAAAATAGCATCCCGGGGATGCTTATAACGGATAAAACGCTTTCAAGCTGAAAGGTCTTGAAGGTGATTTATATATTTTTTTTAGGAGGATTTATATGGTAAAAAGAATGATGTTTTTATTCCTGGGCCTTGCCCTTATCGTTACGGGGGTCAGCGCCGGCGGAGGCAGACAGCAAAGTACCGTCAAGGGTACTACCGTTACTGCGGTATTCGGGTCGGAGCCGAACACCATCGATCCCGCCCTTAACTCGGCGGTGGACGGGGCTATTTATTTAAGCCACGCCTTTGAGGGGCTCTACAAGTACGTGGACAACGGCCAGGGCCGCGCCCAGGTGGCTCCCGGCCAGGCGGCAGGCGCTCCCAAAAAGACGGTAAACGCCGATGGGACCGTGGTGTATGTGTATACCCTGCGGGATAACCTCAAATGGTCCGACGGCAAGGCCCTGACCGCCGCGGACTTTGTCTACACCTGGCAGCGCCTGGTGGACCCCTCCACCGCCGCGGACTACAGCTACATGATCGACATGGTAAAAAACGCCAACGAGATCATGGCCGGGGAGAAGGACAAAAGC
>JAISOR010000041.1 GCA_031275535.1 Treponema sp.
CACGCCCTCAGGAACGCCCTGATCCCGGTGGTTACCTACCTGGGGCCCATTACCGCGGCGATCCTGACCGGCGGCTTTGTAGTGGAAACCGTGTTCAACATACCCGGCCTGGGGCGCTACTTTATCCAGAGCATCAGCAACCGGGATTACCCCCTGATCATGGGGACCACCATCTTCTTTGCCAGCCTGGTTATCATTATGAGCTTTGCCGTGGACGTTTTGTACAAGTTTATCGATCCCCGGATACAGCTTTCCAACGAGGAGGCCTGACGTGAGCCCGGACGCGCCTTTCCCCCGCGCCTTTGACAGGGCCTCGGCGGAGGAGAAGCTTTCTTTCATCCCCCGGCACAAGAGCGTTTCCTACTGGAAGGACGCCTGGCGGCGGCTTAAAAAGAACCACGTCGCCATGGTTTCCGCGGGGGTCATTGTTTTCCTTATCCTCTTTGCCTACGGGGGGCCCTTCTTTATCCCCTACCATTACGACGAACAGGTCCGGGGCAGCTCCAACCTGGCGCCCCTGCGGTACTCCGAAACCGAACTGGCCCGGATTGCGGCGGGGGAACGGGTTTTTCCCCACGTCTTCGGGACCGACACCCACGGCAGGGACACCCTGGTACGCCTGATGTACGGCACGCGGGTGTCCATGCTCATCGGCATCGTGGCCGCGGCGCTGACCCTGGTCGTCGGGGTCCTTTACGGCTCCGTGTCGGGTTATCTGGGGGGCCGGGTGGACCTGGTGATGATGCGGATTGTGGATATTATCTATTCGGTCCCGGATGTCCTGGTGGTGCTGCTTTTGGCGGTAACGTTAAAACCGCTCCTTTCGGCCTTCGCCGACGCCAACCAGACCAGGACCCTGGGAAGGCTCGTGATCGTGCTGGGGCCCAGCATCATCGCCATTTTCATGGCCTTCGCCCTGCTCTACTGGACCACCCTGGCCCGGATCATCCGGGGGCAGATCCTGCAGCTTAAACAGCAGGAGTACGTTATCGCCGCCCGGGCCCTGGGGGCCTCCAACCGGCGGATCATCCTGAAACACCTGCTCCCCAACTGCGTGGGACCCCTGGTGGCCGCCACCTGCCTGCAGATCCCCATCGCCATCTTTCTGGAGTCCTTCCTCTCGTTCCTGGGTGTGGGGGTAAACGCCCCCATGACAAGCCTGGGTTCCCTGGCCTCCGACGCTTTGGGGGGCATGTACACCTACACGTACCGGCTGATCATCCCGGCGTTTATTTTAAGCGTCATGATCCTGTCTTTTAACCTCTTCGGGGACGGCCTGCGGGATGCCCTGGACCCGCGGCTTAAAAAGTAGGGGGCGGGATGCCGGAAGAGCAACGTACGGAAAAGAAACTTTTGGAAGTGCGGGACCTGGAGGTCTCGTTTTTTACCCCCGCGGGAGAGGTAAAGGCCGTGGGGGGCATCTCCTACGATCTTAACTACGGGGAGGTAATGGGGATCGTGGGGGAATCCGGGTCCGGGAAAAGCGTGGAGGCCTACTCTATCATGGGTATCCTGGAATCCCCGGGCCGGGTGACGGGGGGTTCGGTCCTGTTTGAGGGACGGGACCTGTTTTCCGTCAGCCCCCGTGACATGGAAAAGATCCGGGGCAGCCGGATTAGCATGATCTTCCAGAACCCCATGGAGAGCCTTAACCCGGTGTACACCGTAGGGAACCAGCTTACGGGGGTGTACCGGCGGCACAACCCCGCGGTCAGCGCGGCGGGGGCGCGGGAACGGGCCCTGGAGTTCCTGCGCCTGGTGGGGATCACCAACCCGGAGCGGCGGATAAGGCAGTACCCCCACGAGCTTTCCGGGGGGATGCGCCAGCGGGTGATGATCGCCATGGGGCTTATCTGCGAACCCCAACTGCTTATCGCCGACGAACCCACCACGGCCCTGGACGTAACCATCCAGGCCCAAATTCTGGAACTGATGAAGACCATACAGCAAAAAACCCGCATGGCGGTGATCTTTATCACCCACAATCTGGCGGTTATCGCGGAGATTTGCGATACCGTTTCGGTGATGTACGGGGGGCATATTGTTGAACAGGGGACGGCGGGGGATATTTTTTACCGCGCCGCCCATCCCTACACCCGGGGACTGCTCCGTTCCATGCCCCGTATCGATGAAGAACAGGGCGAGCGGCTTATCCCCATTGAGGGAAGCCCCATCAACATGCTGGAGCCCAATCCGGGCTGTCCCTTTGCCCCCCGCTGCGGTCACTGTATGCGTATCTGTCTTACCCGGTCCCCCCCGGAAACCGTTATCGCCGACGGGCACCGGATGTCCTGCTGGCTGCCCGCGGCGGCGGTCCGGGAGGACCCGAACGGAGGCGCCCATGACTAAGGACCCCCTTCTACATCTGGAGAACCTTAAAAAATACTTCCGGGTCAAGGAGGGCTGGGGCAGGATACGGTACATCCACGCCGTCGAGTCCGCCCCCCTGGACATTGAGCGGGGGGAAACCCTGGGTCTGGTGGGGGACTCGGGCTGCGGCAAAACCACGCTGGGCCGGACCGTCCTGCGGCTTTACGAGCCCAGCGCGGGGAAGATCTTCTTTAAGGGGGAGGACATTACCCGTGTGAACATGCTCCCCTTCAGGCGCAAGATGCAGATCATCTTCCAGGACCCCTCGTCGTCGCTGAATCCCCGGATGACCGTGGGGGAGATTGTGGGGGAACCCCTGGATATTCATAAGCTGGCCGCCGGCCGGGGGGAACGGAAGGAGCGGATCGAGGCCCTGCTGGAACGGGTGGGGCTGAACAGCGAACAGGCCAACCGCTATCCCCACGAATTTTCCGGGGGACAGCAGCAGCGGATCGGCATCGCCCGCGCCCTGGCCGTGGAACCGGAATTTATCGTCTGCGACGAGCCGGTTTCCGCCCTGGACGTATCGATCCAATCCCAAATTGTAAATATGCTGGAGGACATGCAGGCGGAACTGGGGCTGACCTACCTGTTTATCGCCCACGACATATCGGTGGTGCGCCACATTTCCCGGCGGATCGCGGTGATGTACCTGGGCTGCCTGGTAGAGCTGGCGGAAAGCCGCGAGCTTGTCAAAAACCCCCTGCACCCCTACACCAGGTCCCTTTTGCAGGCGGTTCCCATCCCGGACCCGGAGCTTACCAGGTCCCGGAAACGGGAGGTCCTGGCCGGGGAGATCCCCAGCCCCATGGACAGCCCCCCGGGCTGCCGGTTTAACACCCTGTGCCCGCTGGCGAAAAAACAATGCGCCCGGACCGCGCCGGAACTGCGGGAAGCGGCGCCGGGCCACCGGGTGGCCTGTCATTTGTTTGGAGAGTAATATTTCACCGCGAGTGAATATTATATTTATCTTTTTGGAGGTATGAAGATGGCAAGAGGCATGAAGATGGCAAAAAGATCGATCTTTTTGCTGCTGGGACTCTCCCTTATCGCTATGGGAGCCGGCGCCGGGGCGAGGAGGCAGCAGAGCGCCCCCACGGGGACCACCCTTACCCTGGTGTTCGGTTCGGAACCGAACACCATCGATCCCGCCCTTAACTCGGCGGTGGACGGGGCTATTTACCTGCAGCACGCCTTTGAGGGGCTCTACAAGTACGCGGACAACGGCCAGGGCCGGGCCCAGGCGGTTCCCGGCCAGGCGGCCGGCGCCCCCCAAAAGACGGTGAACCCCGACGGAACCGTAGTGTACGTGTACACCCTGCGGGACAACCTTAAATGGTCCGACGGCAAGGCCCTGACCGCTTCGGACTTTGTCTACACCTGGCAGCGCCTGGTGGACCCCTCCACCGCCGCGGACTACAGCTACATGATCGACATGGTAAAAAACGCCAACGAGATCATGGCCGGGGAGAAGGACAAAAGC
>JAISOR010000031.1 GCA_031275535.1 Treponema sp.
CCCCCCCCCCCCCCCCCCCCCCCCCCCCCCCCCCCCCCCCCCGCCCCCCCGCCGGCCCGGCCCCCCCCCCCCCCCTATGAACATCCCGGGCGTAACATAATAAAAAATTCATACCATTCCAAATTATGCGTGTCACGCGGGAACTATAGGGGCCTGTTTTCCATTGCCTCGTTTATCCAGAGATCCAGCAGGTGGAGGGCCCCCCGGAACCCGGTAAAGGGCGGCTCGTAGGGGTTGACGCGCCAGCTTAGGTCGGGATTCGATATTTGCAGCGCCCGGTTGCGCCCGGCCCATGCCAGGGCTTCGCCGCTTGCCATAAAGAGACCGCCCTTTTGTTCTTCAAGGGCCCGAGCCCATTTATCCTCGGAAAAGTACGGAACATCGGCGCCGGCCATTTCAGGATCGTCGCACCAGCAGATCCCCCGGGGGAAAGAAAGCTCCCCGCAGCCGAAGGCCATAATGCCCTTTACGATATCCGCGTGTCCCCCCAGGGACAGTTTCAGGGCCTCCGGCTGTTCCCGGAGCAGATGGGACAGGCTTGCCCCGCATTGGGCGGACAGGGTTTCCGCCTCCCGAACCTGGGCCGCGATAAAATCTTCCTCCGGCGCTATCCCGGCAATCTCCCCAATCCTCCGGATCCATTGGACCGTGGCTTTGGTTCCGTAGGGGCGGGCAAAAAGATAGGGGGTTCCAAAATGTTCCTGAAGGTGTTTCGCGGCGGCTTCGCCCTCCCGCCGGATAACAAGGTTTATCCGTGCGCCGCCCATCTGTTCTATCTGCTCCGTAGTGGTGTCCGAACTAAGTACGCAGAGGGGCTTCATGCCGAAGGCGCCCGCCATAATCCGGATAAATTCCTCCGCGTCGGAGCGGAAGCGGAACAGATCGGCGCAGGAGCCGATGAGGTTAAAGGCCGGGGCTTCCGCGATTCCCCGATCCACGGGCAGGTTTTTTACGAGCTGCAACAGGGTTTCCCGCACCCCCTGATAAAAACCGGCATCGAAGCCCCCGCAGCCGAAGGGGAGCAGCCTGGTCCGGGGGTATTCCCGCTGCAATTCCCGGCAAAGGGCGGGCAGATCCGTGCCGATAACTTCGGGAACCGCCGAGGGGCTGAGAAATATAAGACGGGGTTTTTCATACCGTACAAGCTCCGCAAGGGCGCGGCGCAGCCGTTCCGTGTCGCCAAAGCTTATGTCCAGCTCGTCAATATGGGTGGAGTAAAATTTGCAGCCCCCTGTCCCTGCCCGGCTTAGCGCGACCCGGCTGTAAAGGATATGCCCCATACAGCCGAATTCCAGGAGGACGGCGTTGCGGATGGAACCCAGGGTCCAGAGGGTGCCCATACGCCCCGAGGGGGGCGGCCTGAAACGATGTAAGCCCATATCGGTCAGCCTCCCTTTTGATCCGGCTGCGGCGCCGCGGTAAGGATCGTTTCCCCAAGGCGGCATACCCGTTCATAACCGAACCGGGCGTACAGATTCTGTATCCCCGGTACGGAGGGAATCTTCCCCCTTCCCGGTACCTGTCCCAGGCAGAGATCCGGCGACAGGGCTTCCAGTAGGGCCGTATCCCTCTGGTAGTTGACCATGTGGCAGACCGGCGGGTCAAAGCCCAGGGCCCTAAGTTCCTCCGCATAGCCCGTGTCGGCGGGGTAGAATTCCTCCAGGTGCAGCAACAGCGGGCGGAAGCCAAACCCGGCAAGATAAACCGCCAGGGGGAGGGGCATGACCGCGCCCAGGGGGGCGAAAACACCCCGGAGCCCGTTTATCCCCGCGGCCAGGCGTTCCTGCCAGAGGAGGGCTTCCTGCCGTTCCCCCCGGAAGGCATCGCCCCAGGGGCTCCCCAGTTTTTCGGCGATGGCATCATAGGCCCGGTCAATCGCGGCTATCCCGTATACGTCATGCAAAGCAACAGAGGGAATGCCGAAGCTTTCCGCCATCATTGCCGCCAAAGGCCCGGTGTAGGGCGATAGTACCAGGTTCAGCGCCGCATCCGGCGCTTCAACAAAATGTTCGACAGGAGCCCCCTGGCCGAGAAAACGCAGGCGAAAGCCCTTTTGCTCCAAAAGACCGAGCAAAGCCGGCATGGCCTGGTTTTCCCCGGGCCCCCGCCCCAGCACATTGACCCGCCGGGGATCCCTTTTTTTCGCTTTCATAAAGCTGCCCAGGGCGCGGAAGGTTTTCCAGTAGCCCTGGGGGTAACTATTGCACTTAAAATGCCCCGTAAACACAAAGCTAAGCCGGGCCGGAACCTCCCCCATCTCCCGCAGCATCCCCTCCATGTCCTCGCCGGTCAATTCGGGGACGCAGGTGGCGATTATCATAAGGTAGCGGGCCCCGGCGCCGGCCATTTGCCGGACCGCTTCGGTCAACCCGGCCCGGCAGCCGAATACCACCTCCCGGGACTCCAGCACGTAGAGCCGGTGCAGCTCCCCCTGCTTCCCCTCCGCCCGGGGGATAACGAAGCGGCTGTAGGTGGTACATTCCGGCATACCCACCACCAGGGAAGAGAGGCCCCGGATACTCCGGGTTACTACCAGGGCCGTATGCATGGGGCAGTGGCTTCCGGGAAAAGCGGCGGGGCTTAGGAATTTTATCCCCCCGTTGGATCTGACGGCGGACAGCCGCTTCAGGTGTTCCAGTTCCTTCACGGCACTTCGCCCCGATCCGGCAAAGATTGCGGATCTTCCCGGTCTTTTATCAGGTTGTAGGAAAGACACACCGGACGCCTGGTACGGGGTTCCCTCACCAGCTCGGCGTCAATGTGGAAGGTTTCCCGCAGCACCTCCGCCGTCATCACCTCCTCCGGGGGGCCGTGACGGATTATAGCCCCGTCCCGCAGGGCAATCATATAATCGGCAAAACGGGTTGCCAGGTTCAAATCGTGTAACACCATCAGGATGGTACGGCCCTGTTCCCGGTTCAGGCGGTGGAGCAGTTCCAGAATTTCCAACTGGTAGGAAAGATCCAGGTAGGTGGTGGGTTCGTCCAGCAGGATGAGATCGGTCTCCTGGGCCAGGGCCATGGCGATCCAGACCCGCTGGCGCTGCCCGCCGGACAGATTGTCCACCGCGACGGTTTCATACTCCCTGAGTTTCGTAACCTCCAGGGCCCAGGCGACGATCTTCTTTTCCTCCGGTTTCAGGCCGCCGAAGCCGCGCTGATGGGGGAAACGCCCGTAAGACACCAGTTCGCCCACGGTAAGCCCCGCCGGCGCCTGGGGCGACTGCGGCAGGATTGCCATTTTTTGCGCCACCTCCCTGGTGGAGAGCCGGTGTATGTCCCTGCCGTCCAGGTATACGAGGCCCCTTTTCGGTTTCAGGATACGCCCCAGGGCCTTTAGCGCCGTGGACTTGCCGCAGCCGTTCGGGCCGATGATGGCGGTAATCCTGCCCCGGGGGATGCGCATATCCAAACGCCTGATGACCAGGTTTTCCTCATAGGCAACCGCCAAATTCTCCGTGGTAATGCTGTCCATGGATTGCTCCTTTCGTTAGTACCGGTTCCCGGCAAGCAGGTAGAGGAAGTAGGGGGCGCCGAGGATCGCCACCATGATGCCTGTGGGGATCTCCGCGGGCTGGACGATGACCCGGGCTACGGTGTCCGCCGCCGAAACCAGTACCGCGCCGGCCAGGGCGCAGACCGGCAGCAGGATACGATGCCGGGGCCCCACCAGGCGCCGTGCCAGATGGGGGGCGATTAGGCCGGCAAAACTGATGCTCCCGCTGACCGCCACACAGGACGCGGCCAGGGCAACCGCGGCGGCGAGCAGGCCCCGGCGTTCCTTTTCCACCGAAGATCCCAGACCGCAGGCGATCTCGTCCCCCAGGTTCAGAATGTCCAGAACCCGGGATTTGTACAGCACATAGGGGATCGCCAGTAAAAGCCAGGGCAGCAGGGCAAGGACAAAGCGCCAGTTGGAGCCCCAAATGCTGCCGGCCTGCCAGGTGGCGACAAAACTAAACTGGCTGTCGTCCAGTTTGACCACCAGCAGGGTGGTCAGGGCGGAGATTCCCGCCTGCACCGCGACGCCGGTCAGGATGAGCCGCATGGGCGCCCCCTCTCCTTTCTTGCGGGACAGCGCGTATACCAGGGCCGCCGAGGCCCCGGCGCCGATCAGGGCGAGGAAGGGAAGGCTGAACACCGCCAGGAAGGAACGGGAGCCGAAAAACAACACGAAGAGTATCACCATCAGGCCCGCCCCGGCGTTGATGCCCAGCAGCCCCGGATCCGCCAGGGCGTTTTTGGCTATCCCCTGGATGATGCAGCCCGAAAGGGCCAGCCCCGCCCCCACCAGGAGGGAGATCACGATCCGGGGCAGCCGGAACTCAAAGAGGATCAGGTTTTCCTTGTCCGTGCCGCCGCCGAAGAGGATCCGCAGCGTGTCCGGCGGGGAGATCTTTGTATAACCGGTGTTCATGCTGATCATGAAAGACAGGAACAGGAGGATGAGGAAGGCAAAAAAGACCGTGATGTTCCGGGCCGCGGTTTTTTGCGCATATCCGGTCATCAGAGCCCCCTCTTTTGCCTGCGGGCCAGGTACAGAAAAAAGGGAACCCCGATAAGGGCGATAATCGCCCCCACCGGTGTCTCAAAGGGCGGATTCAGGGTTCTGGCCCCCAGATCCGCCAGGACCATCAGCAGGGCCCCCAGGAGCGCCGAGGAGGGGATGATCCGGCGGTAATCCGCGCCAACCAGAAAACGGCTTGTATGGGGGATAACCAGCCCCACAAAACTCACCGCCCCGACCACGGAAACCGAAGCCCCCGCCAGGATCAAAACAACCAGGGAACAGAGGGCGTTTACCAGCCCGGTCCGTACCCCCAGGCCCCTGGCCACCTCTTCACCCAGACTTAACAGGGACACGGAACGGGAAAGGGCCGCGGCCCCCAGCAAAGCGCCCCCTATCCAGGGCAGGATGATCCGGATCTGGTTCCAGTCGGAGCCGGCCACCCCGCCTACGGTCCAGAACATAATGTTCTGAGCCACGTTAAAGTAGAGGGCGATACCCTGGCTAAGGGCCGCCAGGAGGGCGCTGACCGCCGCTCCCGCCAGCACCAGGCGCATGGGGCTAAGCCCCCCCCGGCGCAGGGTGGCGATGCCGTTTACCAGAGCCGCCCCCATGGCCGCGCCCAAAAAGGAAAAGAGGATGATCCGCCCGTAGGACAGGCCCGGAAAAAAGGCAAAACAGAGGGAAAGGGCGAAGCCCGCCCCGGCGTTCAGCCCCATAAGCCCCGAATCGGCCATGGGGTTCCGGGTAATGCCCTGCATAAGGGCGCCGGCCACCGCGAAGGAGGCCCCCACCAGGGCGCTGGCGATAACCCGGGGCAGCCGCAGATCCCTCACGATCAGGTGACGGGTCTGGCCGGGATCAAAGTGAAAGAGAGCGTCCCACAGGGTGGCCAGGGGAATTTCCGCGGCCCCCCTGGCAGCGGAAAGAGCCATAGCCAGGATCAGTACCCCGGCGCCCGGCAAGACCAAAAACCATAGCCTTAGGGGAGCATCCCCTGTCGCGTGACGTACCATCATTCACCCAGTAGAAAACCGGCCATTTTTTTGATCGTATATTCAGTCGCGATAATACTTGTCGCGTGGGCCGCGCCGTCGATAATAAAAACCCGGCCGTCTTTGGCCGCCCGGATATTTTTCCAGACCGGATTGTTCCGCAATTCATCCGCGCTGGAAGTGTCTTCGTCAAATACCGCCAGAAAAACAATATCCGGATCCATTTCCCCAATCGTCTCAAGGGATAACTGCCGATACCCCGCGCCGAACTCCGGGTATCCTCCGGGCGCGGTGAATCCGAGCCCCGTCCCGCGGTCATAAAAATCCGTCCGCCGGGCGCTGAAATACCGGCCCTTGCCCATAACGGTGAGCATCAAAACCGTTTTGTCCTTCAACACATTGCCCAGCCGGCCCTTATCCGCCCCAAGGCGGGCCTCAACTTCCCGGATCTTTGTCTCCGCTTCTTTTTCCCTGCCGAGAATTTTCCCGAACTCCCGCAGGCCGTAACGCCAATCCTGCCGCAGCTGGCCGTCCATGACGATCAGGGGGGCAATTCTTTCAAGGTTTTCGATCCCTTTGGGCCGGGCGATAAAAATAAGATCCGGCGACAGGGCAACCAGCTTTTCAAGGTTTAGTTCGGGGTTCCCCATATCCGCCACCCCCGCAACATCGTATCCCTCAAAGGCATCCCAGGTCTGCCGGTAGTGATCCGCCGAAGCGGCGCCGGCGGGGATAATATTCAGGGCCATAAGATATTCCCAATAGGGTAAATAATCCACCACGATTTTTTGGGGAAATTTTTCCAGGGTAACTTTTCTTCCCGCCGCGTCCGTATAGCTGCGGGGCCAGGCGGCCCCCGTGCCGGAGAGGCCAAGGTTTTCCAGCAGGGTCTTGATGCCCAGCTCCATTCCCAGGGGCCCGCCGGAAAAGGCGGAACGGTCAATGAAAAAAACATGGCCGGCTTTTACCGCCTTCAGGGATCGCCAGACGGAATTTTCCCGGTTCAGCCTGTCCAGCATGTCTTCATCACTGGTATCCATGGCGTCATTGTAAAAGACGATATAGTCCGGGTTCAGCCCCGCCAGACTCTCCAGGGAAAGCTGGGCCGGTTTTTCTACCGGGCTTTTCAGGCCCAGGCCGCCCCGGGGGTTAAAGGCATAATCCGGCATCCACTGGTAGACGATCTTTTCCAGCGGATGGATATAGACAAAGGTTTCATCCCCCAGGGGGGCCAGCTTTTCCTTTGCCTCCCCTACCAGCCCCTCCAGCCGCAGGATCTCCTCTTCCGCCTTCCGTTCCCGGCCGAATATCTTCCCGTACTCCCGCAGGGTTCCCTGCCAGGTACCCCAGAGAGGATCCGTACTGCCCGGGCCTCCCCCAACCGCCACGGCGGGGGCTATTTTTTGCAGGTTTTCCGCTATTTTTTCGTGGTAACGCGCCGAATAAAGGATTAAATCCGGCCCGATTTCCAGGAGTTTCTCAAGATTAGGCGACAGGAGATCCCCCAAATCGATAAGCTCCCGATCTTCCGCGTAGGGCCGCAGGGAACCCCAGCCTTCAAAAACATCTACATCCGTGGCGGCAACCAGGTTTATATCCAGGGCCAATACCGGCTCGTAATGATGGAAAAACAAAAGAGCCACCTTTTCCGGCGCTTTGTTCAAGGTTACCTTGTTCCCCGCCGCGTCCGTATAGCTGCGGGGCCAGGCGGCGCTTTCGGCAGGGGCCCCAAGGGCCGCGCTTTCCGGCGCGGCGGTATTTTCCGCGGATTTTCCGGTACAGCCGCCGAAAATTCCGGCGCTAAAAAGGAGCCCCATAAAAAGGAACCCCCGAGGCAAAATGAGCTTTTTCATATCCTTCCTTTCCTTTTGTTTGTATGAACTAACATACAAGATAAAGGGAACCCCGTTCCGCCCTATCTCTTACCGGGTGTATCATAACGAAATATGAGCTGCTTATAAAATGGACATTTTCCCAAATCGGGATGGATTTTTTCCAGGATCCTTCAGGGGGATCCTTCGGGGGGTTTTATACTCCCTGTCATGAATTCGCTTGGGGACATACCCGTATGTTTTTTAAACAGACGGCTGAAATAATAGCTGTCATTGTATCCCACCGTTTCGGCAACCTGGGCTACCGTATATACCCGCGTCCTGAACAGATCCTTCGCGTGGCGCATCCGCAGGGCGATAAGGTACCCGAGGGCCGACAAGCCGGTATGTTTGCTGAAAAGATAGCTGAAATGTTTTATATCCATGTCGTACAAATCCGCCAATTGGCCTATGTTTACATTTTCCGTGTAATGCTTGTCCAAAAAGGCGACAGCATCGTTGGCGATGGTTCCTTCATCATCCTGGGTGCGGCGCTGGGCGGAGAGCAGAATCTCCTCCAGCAGCCGGGCAAAAAGCGTCCGGGTATGCAAGGCCGTCAAGCCGCCGGAATTTTGTTCATTCGCGTGGAGTTGTTTGGCGCAGCTGCTTATCCGGGCGCAAACCCCCGTCTCGATAGAAAAATGAGCGTCATAGCAGGGAAAATTGGAACTTTCCTCCCGGGGGATTTTATAGTGCAGCAGTATAAAATGCCAGGACTGATCCCCCACAACCTCTTTCGTCAAATTCATAAGGGCTCCGGCGTGGAGGATAAACCCCGGCTTGAGCTCATAGGAGGCGCCGTCAACTGTATAACAGGCTTTCCCCGCCAGGGGTATGACAAGCCCGCTTCCCGAAGGATTTGTCCGGGTTCCGTTCACCTTAAATCCCGGCCGCACGGTCTCCCGGTAAATATCTTTCAGTGAAGGCTGCACGCGGGCATAATAATCTATAATTTCCTTGATATTTATACGCATAAAGTTAACCTGCTATAACTAGTGTCTGTCCACAAAGTCGGTTGCTTTGCGGACAGACATTGCATTTTCTCAGCCTTTAGGCTGTGAAAATGCGTTTTTTAAGGAAGTCTGTCCATAATGTGTCTACATTATGGACAGACTCTATTTAATTCTCTTCTAATAT
>JAISOR010000066.1 GCA_031275535.1 Treponema sp.
GAAGAATTGTTCCACATGGATTAAAGAATAGGGATGGTTTAGAAAAATGAGTATTGAAGATCTGACAAAGTTATCGCGGTACTACGGCGCAAACCCGGAGTATGTTATTGCCGGAGGAGGCAATACCTCCTTTAAAGACGGGACAACCCTGTATGTCAAAGGTTCCGGCGCCGCCCTGGCGGATATGACCCCGGAGGGCTTTGTCAGGATGGACCGGCAGGCTTTAAGCCGGATATGGGAAAAAGACTATCCCCCGGATCCGGAAGAGAGGGAAAGAGCGGTCCTGGCGGATATGATGGCGGCCCGGAAAAGCGGGGAAGAACAGAAACGGCCCAGCGTTGAAACCCTGCTCCACGATATGCTGCCCTTTACCTATGTGGTACACACCCATCCGGCGCTGGTAAACGGCCTTACCTGCTCCCAGCAGGGGCAGGCGGAGGCCGCGGAACTGTTCGGCCCGGAGTTCCTCTGGATACCCTCCACCAATCCCGGTTACATCCTTTCCCGGGCGGTAAAAACCGCCATGGAGGAGTATATGGCCCAATGGGGCTGCCCGGCGGATCTTATCCTGCTTCAAAACCACGGGGTCTTTGTGGGGGCCGATAGTGTTCAGGAGATGAAGGAAAAATACGCGCATCTTATGGTAAAGCTGGAATTAAGAATGGAATGGAAGCCCGATTTTTCGGGGGAGCTTTCGAACTGGGACTGTTCCGGGGACATATCCGGGCTGCTGGCGGAGCTGGCGGGAAGCTCCGCAGGGGGGGAACCCTGGAAGGTGGTTTTTCGGCGAAACAACGAAATCGCCATCATGGTAAAGGATCGCGCCTCCTTCCATCCCGTTTCCTCGTCTTTTACCCCGGATCATATTGTGTATGCCGGCAGCGACCCCCTCTTTGTGGAGACCGGAACCGGATCAATTCAGGACTGCCTCCGGGAGGCCTGGAAAAATCATTTAGATACAACCCGCAGGATCCCAAAGATTGCCGCTGTCCAGGGTGTGGGGGTCTTCGGAATCGGCCCTACAGAAAAGGCGGCAAATCTCGCCCTGGAACTTTTTATGGATGCCATCAAAGTAGCGGTTTACGCCCAGTCCTTTGGGGGGGAACGGTTTATGTCCCGGGATCAAATAGATTTTATAAATAATTGGGAAGTAGAACGGTACCGTTCCACGGTTTCTGCAAAATCTTGAAGGAGAAAACTATGAAGCCCTATGGAAACAAAGAATCAGTAGAGGGAGCCTATGGTCCGGCAAAAGAGGCCTATGGAAAACTGGGGATTGATACGGATGCCTTTATCCGCGCCGCGGTGGATATTCCTGTTTCCATCCATTGCTGGCAGGGAGACGATGTGGTCGGATTTGAGGGGGCCTCCGAATTATCCGGCGGCGGCATCCTTACCACCGGCAATTATCCGGGGAGGGCCCGCAACGGGGATGAACTGCGGCAGGATGCGGAATTTGCCTTTTCCCTTATCCCCGGGAAAAAACGCTTTAACCTGCATTCGTTCTATGCCGAGCCGGACGGGAAAAAGGTTCCCCGGGATGAACTGGAACCGGAGCATTTTAAGAAGTGGATGGACTGGTCCAGGGAGCGGAACATTCCCCTGGATTTTAACCCCTCCTTCTTTGCCCATGCCATGGCCGATTCGGGCTATACCCTGTCGAGCGCCGACCCGGCGATCCGCCGTTTCTGGATCCGCCATGCCATTGCGTCCCGGCGGATCGCCTCGGCCTTTGGGGCCAACCAGGGGTCCCCGGCGGTAAACGATATCTGGATCCCCGACGGCTCCAAGGATCTGCCCGCGGATCGCCGGTCTCCCCGGCTCCGGCTGCGGGACGCCCTGGATGAAATACTGGCGATTTCCCTGGACCCCAAAACAGTTACCGATGCGGTGGAATCGAAACTTTTCGGTATTGGCAGCGAGTCCTATGTGGTCGGTTCCCATGATTTTTATCTGGCTTATGCGGCGGCCAAGCAGATCCGGCTCTGTCTCGATATGGGACATTTTCATCCCACCGAAAACATTGCGGACAAAATCTCCGCGGTCCTGCTTTTTATTCCGGGCCTGTTGCTGCATTTTAGCCGGGGGGTCCGCTGGGATTCAGACCATGTGGCAATCTACTCCGATGAGCTGCGGGAGGTATGCCGGGAGATTATCCGGCAGAAGAGCCTTAACCGAATCGACATTGCCCTGGATTTCTTTGACGCCTCGATCAACCGCATCGCCGCCTGGGTAATCGGCTCCCGGAGTATTCGGAGGGCCCTGCTGGAAGCGCTCCTGGAACCCACGGACCTGCTGATTGACGCGGAAAAGGCGGGGAAGAACCATGAACGGCTGGCCCTGATGGAAGAATTAAAGACCCTGCCCTTCTCCGCGGTCTGGGATAAACTATGCCTGGACGCGGGGGTTCCCGTGGGGATCGATTGGCTGAAACCGGTCGATGATTATGAAAGCTCGGTCCTTTTAAAACGTTAGGGAGCCCCGTATTGTACTTAGGACCCCTTAAATATTCCGGGAAAAAGAAGTATAATTCATCGTAAGGGGTGTATTGTGGATTATGCGGTAGCGGTTATTGATATTGGAATGACCAATAAAAAGGTGGCGGTCTATGACGACCACCTTAAACAGGTGGATATCCGGTATCGTACATTTCAGCCTAAAATGGCCGGCGGCTTTGAAACCCACGATCTTGAAGCCATGGAAGCATGGTTCATTGAGCAGCTTGCGGAATTAGCCAAGGCTTATCCCATTAAGGCCCTGGCGGTTACCACCCATGGGGCTACGGTGGTCTGCGTGGGACAAGACGGCCGGCCCGTGCTGCCCTGTATTTACTATACCTATGAACCGGGGGACGATTTTCACGCCCGGTTTTATGCCCGGTTCGGCGCCCCGGAGGAACTCCAGGCCAAGACCGGAACGCCAAAACTGGCGGGGCTGATCAACCCCGCCCAGGGGGTCCTGTTTGCCCAGGAGCAATACCCGGAACAGTTTAAGCGCACGGTGCATCTTCTCCAGTATCCCCAGTACTGGGGCTACCGTTTTACCGGGAAGACCGGGGCGGAGGGCACCTATATGGGATGCCATGGCTACCTTTGGGATCAGAGGAGCCACAAGCTGTCCTCCGTAGCCGAGGGCCTGGGCATAGCGCCCCTCATGCCCCGGAGGCTCAACGCTTCCTGGGACATCCTGGGGACCATTACCCCGGAGCTGGCCCAAAAGACCGGCCTCCCCGGGGACGTGATCGTTACCATGGGGATCCACGATTCCAATTCATCCCTGCTCCCCCACTTCGCCAAGAAGGGGGAAACCGGCTTTGTCCTGAATTCAACCGGAACCTGGTGCGTCTGCATGAATCCGGTAAAAGAATACGGTTTTTCCCCGGAGGAGCTGGGCAAGGTGGTATTCTTCAATATTTCCGCCTTTGGGACCCCGGTAAAAACCGCCATCTTCGTGGGGGGCCAGGAATTCGAGATCTGGTCCAAAACGCTTATGAAGATGCACGGCCGGGAGGAGCTTCCGCCCTACGACAGGGCCCGCTATCTTTCCATTTTAAGGGAAAAAAGGGCCTTCCTGCTGCCCGAACTTACCCCGGGCTCAGGCCAGTTTCCCCAATCCAGGGCCCGGGTCGTGGAGGACGGCAGGGAATACCCTTATGCGGATATTTCCCGGGGGGCGCAGCCCCCCTGTTTTAAGGATTATGAAACGGGCCTGGCCCTGCTGCGGATTTCCCTGGTCATGCAGTCCCTTACCGCCCTGGAACGGACGGGGCTTCTGCCGGGGACCGAGGTCTTTACCGAGGGGGGCTTTAGAAAGAACGAGGCCTATAATACCCTGGTTTCGGCGGCCCTTAAAGACAACCGGGTATTCCTTACCGACATAAGCGAAGCCACGGCCCTGGGGGCCGCCATGACCGCCAAAATGGCCCTGACCGGGAAGGGGCTGGCGGATCTATCCGGAGATTTTGAAATTGAGTATCAGGAGATACCAAAAACAGATATTCCCGAGTTGTTTCCCTACCGGGAAGCATGGCTGGAATATACTAATTTATAATTGGAGAAATGAATGAAAACAAAGGCAATCCGCATCTATGGGGTGAACGATCTTAGGCTTGATGAATTTGAGCTTCCTGAAATCAAGGATGATGAAATACTGGCAAAGGTAGTATCCGACTCGATCTGTATGTCCAGCCACAAGCTGGCCATGCAGGGCGCTAAGCACAAACGGATCCGCCATGATCTTACGAAGAATCCCGTCATCATCGGCCATGAATTCTGCGGCACCATCGAGAAGGTGGGGGAAAAATGGGCGGGAAAATTCGAGGCCGGCGCTAAATTCGCCATCCAGCCGGCCCTCAATTATCCCGGCCCCGACGGAAAGGCGACCCTCTGGGCGCCGGGCTATTCCTATGAATTTATCGGCGGGGACGCCACCTATATCGTCATTCCCCGGGAAGTGATGGAGATGAACTGCCTTTTGGACTACCGGGCGGATAATTTTTATATGGGTTCCCTGGCGGAACCGGTATCCTGCATCGTGGGGGCCTTCCATGCCCAGTACCATACCCAGGGCGGGTCCTATGTCCATAATATGGGAATCGTCGAAGGCGGGTCCCTGGCGCTCCTGGCCGGAGTGGGGCCCATGGGGCTGGGGGCCATTGATTACGCCGTCCACGGCCCCCGCAGGCCCGCCCGACTGGTGGTTACCGATATTGACGAGGCCCGGCTTGCCCGGGCCGGACAGCTCCTGTCCGTGGAGGACGCTAAAAAGAACGGGGTAGAACTCCGCTATGTCAATACCAGGGACATGGCCGATCCCGCGGCGGAGCTAAAGGCCCTGAACGGGGATAAACCCTATGACGATGTTTTTGTCTTTGCCCCGGTAAAGCCGGTGCTTGAGCTGGGGGATCGCCTCCTGGGCTACGACGGCTGCCTTAACTTTTTTGCGGGTCCCACGGATCCCGGCTTCTCCGCATCCTTCAATTTCTATAATGTCCACTACGAAGCCCACCATATCGCGGGAACCTCCGGGGGTAACACCGATGACATGCGGGAATCCCTGGCCATGATGGCCAAGGGGGATCTGAACCCGGTCTTTATGGTTACCCATATCGGGGGGCTTAACGCGGTGGCCCAAACCACCATTGACCTGGATAAAATTCCCGGCGGCAAGAAACTGATCTATACCCATAAAAAACTCGATCTATGCGCTATTGACGATTTTGAAACCAAGGGAAAGACCGAGCCCTTCTACAAGAAGCTGGGGGAGATCTGTAAAGCCCATAAGGGCCTGTGGAACAAAGAGGCGGAGGATTACCTGCTGGCGGAGGCGCCGGAAATCTAGAGGGCAGTAATTCCACCTTTGAACGAAGAAAATGGCCTGGAATTTAATCGTACTTCGTCGTATTGTAACGGTATGCGATCTCAAAAAGAAGTATCTTTAGATACCAAAATCGTTAATGCCGTTACGGGTCTGGCCCTGTCGAATAAGAGCGTAAAGGCAGCCAGGCTCCTGTTGGAGGACAGGGAAGTCCAGGCCATGCAGGATTATGCCAATACGATCTCCATAAAACGGCTGGGTTATAACGATCATGGACCGGTCCACATGCGCACGGTCGCCCTGAACGCGGTGGTCATGATGGGTTTGCTGCGGAAAGCGGGGATACAGACCAGCCTTGAAGCCGAAGAATGCGGCGCCTTTGAGGACAGTCTTGTAGCGGTACTTATGGCGGCGACCCTCCACGATCTGGGGATGACCGTAAGCCGGCAGGACCACGAAATGCACAGCGCCTATCTTGCCTACCCCATCATGGACCGGCTGCTAAAGCAGGTCTATGCCGAGAATATGCAAAAACGGATCATTGTCCGCTCCACGGCCCTGGAGGGGATCAGCGGCCACATGGGAAACAGGACCATCCATTCCCTGGAAGCGGGGGTCATCCTTGTGGCCGATGGCTGCGATATGACCAAGGGGAGGGCCCGGATTCCCATGGCCATGGCGGGAAGTCCCCGGGTAGGGGATATCCATAAGTATTCCGCCAATTCCATTGAAGAGGTCCGGCTTGTCTCGGGACAGGAAAAACCCATCCGTATTGATGTGGTCATGTCCAGCGAAGTAGGCCTCTTCCAGGTTGAAGAGGTATTGCTGGGGAAAATATCGGCCAGCACCGCAAAAACGTACATCGAGTTATACGCGCTGGTCCGGGATGGGGAACCCAAACGGTACTTATAGGCGGGGTCCCGGATATTAGATCCCCTTCACTCCCCTTTTCCCCTGCGGGAATAAAAGGCTATCTTTTCGATAACCGCCTTTTCATCTATAGGCTTGGTAAGATGGTCATTCATCCCGCTTTGCAGGCATTTATCGATATCTTCTTTAAAGGCATTGGCGGTCATGGCGACAATGGGTATGGTGCCGGCCCGCTCTATTTCAAGGGAACGAATGGCCTGGGTTGCTTCGTATCCGTCCATTTCGGGCATCTGAACATCCATGATAATTAGATCATATTTATCGGGATTTTCCTGAAATTTTCCCACCGCCACCATCCCATTTTCCGCGGTATCAATAGAAACCCTGGTGTCTTCCAGGAGGGCTATAAAAATTTCACGGTTTATCTCAATATCCTCCGCCAAAAGCAGGGACACCCCGGAAAAGTCCGGGTGTCCGGCGCCCCCCGGCAGGACCGCGGACGCGGTACCGGCGCCGCCGATAACCTGATTGATGGTATCCAGTATCCCGGAACTGAATATAGGCTTGGCAATAAATCTGGTAACCTCCACGGCGCGGGCGGCTTCCTCAATTTTACTCCACTCCAAAAATGAGCTTATGATAACCACCGTGTTTTTATCGAACCCGTCGCCAAAGGTCTTGACCAATTCTATGCTTTCGATTCCCGGTTCAAGGCTAAGGAACACCACATGATAGGGCCTGCCGCCCTCCTGGGCCGTCTTTACCAGCCCGAAGGCCTGCGGGATATCTTCGGCCACGTCCAGGGGCATACCAAATTTATCGGTGATGGCTTTAAAGTACCCTTGGGAGTCCCGGTCCATGTCTACCAACAAGAGCCTGATATCCGCGGGTTTAAGACCGCCAAAGGAAAGCGGGGCCCTCTGCTGCAC
>JAISOR010000071.1 GCA_031275535.1 Treponema sp.
CCCAGGGGCTGAACCGGGACAAGCTGGATTTGCTTCGTTTTAAGATAGTGGAACTGATAGAACTATACGAGATCAAGATTCCCAAGGTTATCGTTATGTTGAGCGATATCAAATTGACCTTCGCCGACGCCCCCAATATTCAGAAACTCCTGGAAACGGTCCTACAGGCATCCCGGGCAAGGCTCCGGTACATCCGGGTGTTAACCAAGGATGATTTTGTCAAAAAATTTATCGAAGGCCAGAAGGAGTATTCCGAAATAGAGGTTGTTTCCAATCTGCAGTACGCCATGGACGGCCTCCTGGAGGAGCTGGACAGGAACATGGAATACGCCGAGAAAAAGGCCGAAATTATCGGAGAGAAGGTGTTGTCTGCCGATCAGGCGGCCCAGGGCGAATCCATGCAGCTCCGCTTCGACGGGGAATCCAAGAGGAAAATTAGCATCGAGGAGATGAAAGAATCCGTCCAAAACCTGCGGATTGCGGCGGTGGATGATGATTTTGTCATTCAGGAACTTATCAAAAACACGTTCCAAAAAATCGGCGCGGCCATAAAAACCTATTCCGACGGTTCCGAGTATCTGGCGGATCTGGGAAAAGAAGATTTCGACCTCGTATTTCTGGACCTTATTATGCCGAAGGTAGACGGCTTTGCGGTCCTCAATGAACTGCAAACCCGGGGGCTG
Organism: Treponema sp.; assembly: GCA_031275535.1. Next base: position 684 of record JAISOR010000071.1, read on the forward strand.
CGGCCTACGATAATTGTGTTATCCGCCGTTACCCAGCGGGACACGGTGATAAAGGCCTTCCAGATGGGGATTAAGAGTTATCTGGTAAAACCCCTCAAGCCCGATGATATTTTTAAAAAGTCCATGGAGATCCTGGAACCGAGTTTTTGAGGTTGAGATATGGCAAAGAACCCATTACAGGACCATCCCTTTTACCGGTTTATTAAAACATCCGGCGCCGCCATAGGCATGACCGATAAGAACGGCCTTATCGTTGCATCGAACCAGCAGTTCGACAGGCTCCTGGCGTCCCTTTCCAATATGGGGAAAAACCCGGGCAAGCTCCTTTCCCCTGATTTTTCGGCCCTCCGGGAAACGCCCCGGTTTTCCAACTTCTTTTCCCGGCTCAGCAACGGAACCACCAAGCAGGTGGTCTTTGAAGCCCCCTTCCATAACAACGACAAGGCCAAAACCATCCATTGGCTCAAGATCCATGCCTGGGTCATTGAAAAGACCGGCGAGCCGGATCTCCGGTATCAGGAACCCCTTATCGGCATCATCATGGAGGATCAGACCAAGGAACGGCAGGAAGAGAAACAACTGCAGGAGGATAAGAAAATCGCGGAAAAGGCCATGGAGGCCAAGAGCCAGTTCCTGGCGAACATGAGCCATGAAATACGCACCCCCATCCAGACCATCATCGGCATGACCGAACTGCTCCAGGATACCAAACTTGACCGGGAACAATCCGAATATTCCCGGCAGGTAAAATTTTCCGCCGAGGTCCTCCTCTCCCTGATAAATGATATTCTGGATTATTCAAAGATCGAAGCGGGCAAGATGATCCTGGAGCATATCAGCTTTGATCTGGAACAGGCGGTGGAACAGGCGGTGGAGATGATCTCCCTGGAGGCCCATAAGAAGGGGCTGGAAATAGCCCTGGACATTCCGCCGGACGCCAAGATAATAATCCGGGGGGACCCCAACAAATTCAGGCAGATAGTGATAAACCTGGTAAAAAATGCGGTTAAATTTACCCGCGAAGGGGGAGTAACCATCACGGTCCGGCTGACCGACTATGAGGGAAAGGAGGGCATTAAGGTGGCGGTGGCGGATACCGGCATTGGGGTACCCAAAGAAACCCAGGCCAGGCTTTTTACCACCTTTTTCCAGGGGGACCCTTCCAATACCCGGCGTTTCGGCGGCACCGGCCTGGGCCTGGCTATTTCCCACAATCTGGTGGAATTGATGCATGGCAAGATAGCGATGATCCCCAATGAGGGGGGCGGCTCCATCTTCTACTTTACCATCCCCATTGAACGTTCTGAAATGCAGCCCGAACCCATCAACACCATGGGGATCGACAGGGAAACCCGGGTCCTGGTGGTGGACGACCGGCATGAATCGCGGCATATCCTTATCTCCTATCTCAAAGACCTGGGGTATCTCAACATCGAGTCCGCCGTTTCGGGGGAAGAAGCCCTTATAACGATGCGGGCCGCCGCTTCCCGGAAGGCGCCCTACGATCTCTGTTTTATCGATATGATCATGCCCCAGATGGACGGCTGGCGGCTGGCCGCGGAGATCAATAACGACAAGACCATTAACGAGGTCCGTTTAATACTGATGGTACCCCACGGGCTGCTGGGCGCGGATGCGAAGATGACCCTGCTCAAATGGTTCAACGCGTATATTAACAAACCCATTAAGCGCCGGGACCTCATGGAGACCATTACTACGGCCATAACGGATCCGGTGGAAGAACTGGAAGCGGTTGAAACCGGCGGGGCGGAGGCCTCGGCCCAGGCCGCGGTAGAGGCCGTCGCGGAGGCCCAGGCCGCGGCCCAGACCCCGGCAGAACCCCGGCGGGAGGAACCGGACCGGGAACAGGGGCCGGCGGTGCAGACCGCCGCGGAGGGGGCCGGCAAGCCCCTGGTTCTCATTGTGGAAGACCATCCGGTTAACCAGAAACTCTTTTCCCTGATCATGGACAAGCTGGGGTATCCCTCGGTGCTGGCCGATGACGGCCTTGACGGTCTGGAGAAGGCCAAAACAAACCCCGTTTCCCTGGTCTTTATGGATATCCAGATGCCCCGGATGAACGGATATGAGGCCACGAAAAACCTGCGGCGCCGGGGATTTAAGAAGCCCATTATAGCGGTAACCGCCAGCGCCCTTTCGGATGAACGGGAGCGGTGTATAAAGGTGGGATTCGACGACATTCTGGTAAAGCCCTTTAAACGGCTCGAGATCGAAGAGATGCTGCTTAAATGGCTCCCGGCCCGGAAAGAAACGGAAGAAAAGACCGGGGACCCGGAGCCGCCGGAAAAAAGCCCCGACCCCGTACCGGCGGAACCAGGGCCGCCATCCGGGGAAGGGGCCATCCCCCAATCCTTCATATTTAACGGCAATGAGGTGCGGGAAACCTTTTTTGACAATATCGAGACCATCCGCTCCCTGATGGTCCGTTTCCTTGAACGGACCCAGGCCCAGATCGAGGCCATCCCGGAGAGCATGGAAAAAGAAGACTGGGAAACCGCCCGGCGGGACGCCCATACCATAAAGGGCAGCGCCCTGACCCTGTCGGGGAGGGAGTTAGGGCAGATCGCGGCCCGGCTGGAGTTGGCCTTTAAAAACGTGGACCCGGCGGAAATGAAGGCCGCCCTTCCCCTGCTGGGGGCTGCCTTTGAGCGTTTCAAAGGGGCGGTGGAACTATTCCTCCGGGACCTCCCTGGCGGAGGGGCGTAAAATCCGCTAGTATCATTCCATGCGCTATTCATGTCTCCATACCCATACCAATTTCTGCGACGGCGACGATGATGTTGAAACCATCTGCCGGGCGGCCTATGAACAGGGCCTGGTCTCGGTGGGCTTTAGTTCCCACGCGCCGATCCGCAGAAAAACCGGCCTTTCCTCGGACTGGCACCTCCGGGATGAGCGCCTGGAGGAATACCTGGATGCGGTCCGGGCCGCCCGCCGCCGCTGGGCGGGGAAGCTGCCGGTTTTTCTGGGCCTTGAGGCGGACTATATCCGGGGGCTTACGGGCCCGGCGGATAGGGATTACCGGGATATGGGTCTGGATTATCTTATCGGCTCGGTCCATTATGTAATCCCCCCCAATGGCCGGGAACCCTTTACGGTGGACGGGCCCCGGGAAGAATTCGAGCGGGATCTTAGGGAGAATTTTGACGGCGACGGGGAAGCCCTGATGGAGGCCTACTGGGAGGCGGTACGGGACATGCTCCGGGAAGGAGGGTTTGACATCCTGGGACACCTGGACCTGATAAAGAAAAACAACCCCCGCCAGGAATGGTTCTCCCCGGAGGGGGAACGCTACCTTCGCCAGACCGCCCGGATCGCAGATCCGGTGGCTGCCTCCGGGGTGGTGGTGGAGCTTAATACCGGAGGGCTTAACCGGGGTAAAACCACGGAGCCCTATCCGTCCCCGGGCATATTAGGGCTTCTTAGAGAAAAAAACGTCCCCATCATCATCACCGCCGACGCGCACCGCGCCGGGCATCTCCGGAGTCATTACGATACCGCCCGGCAGGCCCTGCTGGATGCGGGCTATACCCGGACCGTGCTTTTCGGAGGCCGCCGGGACGGCAAGCCGGTCTGGAACGACGAGGCTCTCTAGCAGTTTGCATGAATATGCAAAAATTCCACAAATGCAACAGGCTCCTAAGGATTTGGAGGATCCCCCTTTCCTGTACCGCGGCGGACTACCGGTTCCTCCGCTCTTCCGCGGTTTTACACTCTATACACATCAGGGCATAGGGAATCGCCTCAAGCCGGTCCTGGGGAATACGCTTGCCGCATTTCATACAAAGACCGTATTTGCCCTGCTGGATCCGGGTTAGGGCGGAGTCTATCAACTTGA
>JAISOR010000146.1 GCA_031275535.1 Treponema sp.
ACACCAATACCAATAATCGGGAAGAATTATCCGTTGAAGAGTCATATCTGCAGGAATCGGTAGAAAGTATGATTATCCGGGAACAGAGCAGGGCCGACAGCCGGGATATGAAGCTCGTAGCCCTGGAGTACATAAATGACGCCATAGGGCGGGGTAATACCGGAGAAGAGGTCCGGAGCGCCCTGGAATATATGGCCCTTGAGGGAGTTTTGAGCAAGGCCCGGGAAAATGGCCGGGTAATTAATAACTACCCCGATGTCCGGGCCAAGGTGGCGGAATCCCTGGGTAATCTGGGTACGCCGGAGGCGAAAAACACCCTGGTAAAAATGGTTATGGCCGATCCTGAACCGATGGTCCTTACCGAGGCGGTCAAATCTTTGGCAAAGATAGGAATTAACGACAACGATGAGGTGGTTAATGTCATATCCTGGGTAGTAACCCGGTTCGATGTCATTAATCCGGACAACCTGCTGGCCCTTTCCGCCCTGGAGGCCTATGAAATCCTCGCCAATAAGAACGGCGGGATAAAAGACCCCTCGGCGGTTAGAACTATTATCCGTATTGCCGAAGGTCCCTATATTAAACCTGTTCAGGAACGGGCTAAACAGGTTCTGGCACTCCTGCGTAAGTCTAATAACAATCAGAATAATAGCGGCTCAAACACCAATAGCAACCCAAGATAACATAGAAGTGGAGCATACTATATGGCGAACGTGCCGACTGGACCGGCTCAGTATCTAGCAAGGTTTGGCGATCAAAGCATTGCGTGTAGTCAATACGCCCTTTCAAAACTGGGGGTGGATAGAAGTCATTGTATGCTCAAAATCGATGAATATGTCATCCTCTGCGTTCCTTTTCAATTTGGTTTTAAGCGTTCATTGTTTCTGGCCTCCCTCTCAAAACAGGAGTTGACCTTTTTTCAACGGTATATCAACGGTATCGTGGGCCTTTCCATAGCGTTTCTGCCCCCTAACCGTCAGGACCCCATCAATTTTTTTATCCGCTGCACCCTGGCAACCGTGGGACAGATGAAGGGCCGGGAAAATGTAGGCCTCTTTGTGGTGGATTTTAAGTCTACCCCGGATGATCTAATCTCCATGCTGGGGGGATTCCTGGAAGGCCAGGAACGGATGCGGTCCCAGTACGAGGATTATGGGAAAACGGCCATAAAGATGACCCCCGATATTGCAAAACAACTGGGGTATAATATGTATGCCACCATCACGGAGCCGAATAAGGAAAGCCGGCGGATCCAGTTATTCAGCCTGACAAGTAAACGCATCGAGCATCTGGAGGCCGCCGGTACCGCCCCGCGTGTGCCGGGCTCCTCGGTGGCCTATCAGCTTTTTTTTAAGAAATACCGGATATCCACGGCGGGCATTATTGAATCGGCGGTCCAGCTTCCCCAGGGTATTATACGAACCGTGGCCGCCCTTGCTTTTAGCCCCGAATTGGTTGAGATAATTGATGATTATTGGTATAATACCCGGAACCCGGCGGCCAGCGCCGAGTAGTACCGCGCCCCGGCTGGAGTAATTTTCATCCTTCGGAGATTTTGATGGCTGCTATAATAAAGCCGAAGATCCTCAAGGGGTTTCGGGATTTTCTTCCCTCCGGGGAGATTGCCCGCCGCGCCCTTATAGAAAAGATAGAAGCCTCCTTTCGTTCCTTTGGCTTTGTACCCATTGATACCCCGGCCCTGGAATATGCGGAGATTCTATTGGGAAAGGGCGGCGGATACACGGAAAAGCAGATATACCGCTTTACCGATCAGGGGGGCCGGGATGTGGCCCTCCGTTTTGATCTAACCGTACCCTTTGCCCGGTTCCTGGCGGAACACCGGCAGGAGCTGCCCCTGCCTTTTAAACGGTACCACATTGCCAAGGTCTGGCGGGGGGAGAATACCCAGCGGGGACGGTACCGGGAATTTACCCAGTGTGATTTCGATATCGTCGGCAGCGACAGCCCGGCGGCGGACTTCGAGATCCTCCTCCTGATGCGGCAGACCCTCCTGGGCCTTGACGCGGGGGATCTTACTATCCGGCTGAACCACCGGGGGCTTTTTAACCGCTTCCTCTCCGGGATCAACGGATCGGAGCATTCGGCGGAGATTCTCCGAATCGTGGACAAGCTTGCAAAAATAGGCAGGGACGAGGTACTGGGACAGCTTACAGAAACCCTTGGCCGGGACCGGGCCGGGTGGGTCCTGGATTTTATCGAGGCCAGGGGCAGTTTTGAGGAAATACTGGAGGCCATGACCAGAGCGGCGGGGGGGGAATGTGCTGAATCGGAACGGCTGGCCCTGATACGCCGTTTCATGATCGATACCGGGACCGCCGCTTCCTTTGTGCTGGATCCTTCCATTACCCGGGGCCTGGATTATTATACCGGGGTGGTATACGAGACCTTCCTGAACGAACTCCCCGGCATTGGGTCCGTATGTTCCGGGGGCCGTTACGACGATCTGGCGGGGCTCTATTCTCCGGAAAAACTCAGCGGCGTAGGTTCGTCCATCGGCCTTGACCGGCTCATGGCCGCCCTGGAAACCCTGGGGAGGCTCCGGGGGGCAAATTCCTACGCCCGGCTTGTCATCGCCTGCGTAAAAGAAGAACAGGCCGGGGCCTATCAGGCTCTGGCGGAAAAGATCCGGCGCCGGGGGATTCCCTGCGAGGTATTCCCGGAGGCAAAGAACCTTACCCAGCAATTCATTTTAGCGGAAAAAAAGGGCGCCCGGTGGGTCATTATCCCCGGGGAATCCCCGGAAAGCCCCCTTAAACTGCGGGATCTGGGGCTCAGGAAAGACCGGGAAACCTCCCTGGAAGAGGCCCTACAGATTATCGCTAAACCCGACCCGTAAATGCCGCTTCACCCTTCACTTTCTCCCCACTCTGCCATGGCTTTTCTAAAGGCCTCCCCGGAGGCGGCGATCACCGCTTCATCCACACAGTAGGCAAAGCGGACCCAGCCGCTTTTACCGAAGCTGCTGCCGGGAACCCCCAGGATAAGGTGTTTTTTCAGGTGGTTCACAAAAGCGCCGTCATCCCCCGGGGACCCGGCCTCCCTTAGGGGGACCCGGCAGAAAAGGTAGAAGGCCCCCTCGGGCTCGGCGTAGGAAATTCCCGCCCCATCCAGGACCCGCTTAAACGCGTCCCGCCGCCGGGCATAGATATCCACATCCACCGTAACTTCCGTAAGCTCCGCCACAATGCGCTGCATCAGGGCCGGGGCGTTTACGTAGCCTAAGACCCTGGTGGCATAGATCAGGCCGCTGAGCACATCTTCCTTATCTTTAATTGCGGGACTTACCGCTATATACCCGATCCGTTCCCCCGGCAGGGAAAGGCTCTTGGAATAGGAGGTAACGGAAAGGGATTCCGGGTAGAGGGAAAGCACCGGCGGGACCCGTATCCGCTTATACACTATCTCCCGGTAGGGTTCGTCGGCGACTAAATAGGGAAAACGGCCCGAGGCCTTTCCGTGGTCCCCCAGAACCGCCGCCAGATCCGCCAGGGTCTTTTCGGGATATACCCGGCCGGTGGGATTATGGGGGGAGTTGATAAGCACCGCCGCCGTTTTTTCCGAAAGCGCCGCTTTAACGGCCCCCGGATCCAGGTTGAAGTCCGGGAGGGAATCGACCTCCACCAGCCGCCCCCCGTAGTTTGCCACATAGGCCCGGTATTCCATGAAGTAGGGCCGGGAAACGATCACCTCGTCTCCGGGGTTAAGCAGGGTCTTAAAGACCACGTTGAGCCCTCCGGCGGCCCCCACGGCCATGATGATATGGGAACCATCAATAGTAACCTGATGCTCCCGGGACGCCTTCTTTGCCAGGGCTTCCCGGACCCCGGCATAGCCCGGGTTGGGCATATAGCCATGGGAGCCGGGGGCGTCCTCCTGGGCGAGTTTTACAAAAACCCGGTGAAACTCCGGGGGCGGTTCTATATCCGGGTTCCCTATGGAAAAGTCAAAAACCTTATGGGCGCCGTATTGTTTTTTTAGGAGGCTCCCCTCCTCAAACATCTTCCGTATCATGGATGATGATCCCAGGGCTTCCTTTACCGCACGGGCTATGGGCATATACTCCTCCTGAAATTTATGATACAATAAACCATGTCTGATAGAAATAATCTACCCCTGCCCTCCCTGGAAGACTGTTTAAGGGCCGCCTCGGAAACCGAGGAACTGCGGCTGAAGCCGGATGTCCTGGAGGAGCTTCCCGCCGTCATCCGTACCTATTATCCCTGTACCGGGGTCTGCATCATCGCCGATGAAAACACCTACGGGGCGGTGGGGGAAAAGATCGGGGCCATTCTCTCCGCCGGGGGAATCCCCCTGAGCCCGCCCCTCATCTTTCCCGGCGAACCCCGGCTTCATGCGGAGTATCCCCACGTGGCGGGCATCACCGGCCATATCAGGGCCCTCCCGGCGCAGGAAACCGTCCTTCCCCTGTCGGCCGGCGCGGGGACCATTAACGACCTGGTAAAACGGGCGGCCTTCGAGTTGCAGCGGCCCTACCTCTGCATCCCCACCGCCGCATCGGTGGACGGCTATACCTCCTATGGGGCGGCCCTGCTTCTGGATGGCTTTAAGCAGACCCTGCCCTGCGCCGCGCCCAAGGTCCTGGCCGCGGACCCGGACATCCTTGCCGGGGCGCCGGCCTATCTTTCCTCCTCCGGTTTCGGGGACCTGGCGGGAAAACTCATCGCCGGCACCGATTGGATCATCGCCGATATGGCGGGCCCCCTGGGAGCGCCGGGAACCGAGCCCATCGACGACAGGGCCTGGGCCATGACCCAGACCGGACTGCGGGACAGTCTAGACCGGTCCGCCGGGGCCGTCCAAAAGGACCGGGACGCGGTACGGGCCCTCTTTGAAGCCCTGGCCATCACGGGTTTTGCCATGCAGTACCTGCGGAGTTCCCGGCCCGTATCGGGCTGCGAACACCTCTTTAGCCATATCTGGGAGATGGAGGATCTTTCCGTGGACGGGGTCCCCGTTACCCACGGCCATAAGGTCGCCCTGGGAACCCTGGCAGCCTCGGCCTTTACGGAACTCCTCTTTGCAAGCCCCGAACCGCCCTTCCCCCCGGGCCGGAACTACCGGAGGCCCGGTCCCGGGGAACGGGAGGCGGAGGTCCGCTCCTCCTTCAGGGGTCTGGCTTTTAAGGGTCCGGGACCGGAAGAGGCGGCGGTTAAAACGGCGCTGGAAAAACTATTGGACGAAAAATCCGCCGGGACCCTTACGGACGCCCTGCGGGACACGTGGCGGGATATCCGTTCCCAGGTTCTGGAAAGGCTCCTCCCCTACGGGGAACTCAAGGCCCTGATGGAAAAGGGCGGCTGCCCCGTGCTTCCCCAAACGATCAACCTTAGCCGGAGCCAAACCATTGCCGCCGCCCGGCGGGCCCAGATGATCCGCAACCGCTATACGGTTCTGGATCTTGCCTGGGATCTGGGGGTCTTCGAAGAAATTCTGGGCAGGCTGGAGGATTCGGAAATTTATTTACGGTAGAAGGGGAATCGGGAGAGCAAAACTCCAGGGTATTAAACCGGACTTTCGAATAAGAAGATTTTAACCAAATCAAATAAAAAAATGAATATTCAGACAGCCAAAGAGGATTTACTATTCCCTCATATTATTCCTGAAATATTTTAATTTCCGGAAAAATCTAAATTTTTTCAAGACGGAGGGATTATGATCATGAGAGACAAATTTTTCTTTGTTGTATTGCTTCTCGTCTCGGCCCTGGTTTTGCCGGTTACAGGCATGTTTGCCGAACCCGCAAGAGAAACAGCGTCAGGGGGGGGGGGGGGGTAAAAACCCTAACCGGCGTGAGGGGCGAAGTTGCCGCCTTTACCAAGGGCGCCAGGACGGTAGATGATGTAACATGGCATTACATCGATACTCCGAACTTTCAGGATGGGACTAAGTTTGTATGGCCGGTTCACATCACTGCTATAGGAGATGTGCTGGAAGACGGCGTAGTTATTGGAGCCATAAAAATCGAATACTCCGGCGAGATTGACGCGGGTGTAATGGCTCCGGCCAATTTCCAGGTCCCCGGACGCAGGGTAATTGAAAGCTACGTGAATAACTCAGACAAAAGGAAGGATGCCGCCCAAAAAGGCAAGTACCTCTTCCTGGAACTCCTCATCAACGAAGATCCCGATTCCAATGAATTTAAGGAAATTTCCGGCAATTACAAATTCGATCCCAGGGGGACTAACTGGGCAATCGATCTGCCTCTGGTTATCGCCGTGCGCCAGATCAACACCCTCTATAGCGCCAATGGCAGGACCATTGCCCCCTTTAACAAACACAATGATGGTCAATACATCGAGATTGTCGATGGGTTTATCCCCGGGGTGTACCGGGATCCCGCTACGGGAATTCAGATTAAGTACAATCTCTTTGTGCCCGAAGGGTATCGCAACAAAAGCAGCCTGCCCAACCTTCCTTTGGTATTTTTCCTGCATGGATCCGGCGAATCCGGTTATGATAACCGGGCAACCCTGACGGCCTACCGCCAGGTACAGGAATACTGTAGTCCCGAAGCTCAAGCGGATACGCCCTGTTTCGTCATGATCCCCCAGTGTACCATGAGTGAAGAAAGGGGTCAAACGGGAAATAATGGAGGCGAATCGGGGTGGTATACTTTTGTTAATAGTACCGACGGAAAGTCGGTCGTTACCATGCCTTCAAAGATTCTGAGAGCCGCCATCAACACCATGCTTAACGATGTTGTTCCCAAATACAACGTAGATACGGATAGGATCTATTCCGCCGGACACTCCATGGGCGGCGGCGGCGCTACCGCAGCATTGATCGAAAGGCCCGACATATTCGCGGCCACCGGTTCCTTCGCCTCCAACAACATCTACTCCGATGAGATGCTTATGAGGATCAAGGATAAGCCTATATTCTTCACCAAAGCGGCCGATGAATCCAACGCAAGTATAAAGGCTAACATGACCTATATGATGGCCCAGTTCACAAGGCTTGGAATCCCCGTTTACCGGAGCATCGGTGCCGATTGCTGGGATGCGGCTCTTAGGGGAAAGGCCGCGCAAATACAGGCTGAAGCTACCATCGCCAAGGCAAGGGCCGCCGGGGCGAAGATGATTTACATTGAGTTCATGCCCGGTTCGGTAGTAAACGTAGCCCACCACAGCCACAGGGCGAGTTTTGAAAATGCCGGCATCAGGCATTGGCTCTTCTCCCAGAAGCTAAACCGGGCCGCCTACGCCAATGCGCCTTCTCTTACGGATTACATCAACACTAACGGTACAAGCTTCAACACCGATGTCCCCAAAGCGCCGGCCGGAAGCCCGGTACCCTGGGTCGGAGGCCTGGTCACCACGGCGGGTAATGCTAAGACCGTGGACGATCTCAATTACCACTACATCGACACCCCGAACTTCGATGATGCTTCCAAATTTGTATGGCCCAAACACATCACCGCCATCGGGACTGTCCTTGAGGACGGTCTTGTGACTGCGGCCATCAAGATCGAATATTCCGGTGAAGTTGACGCCGGGGTTCTCCTCCCCTTGTCTTTCCAGGTGCCGGGCCGCAAGGTTATCCACACCTATGTGAACAACTCGGGTAAGCGGGGTGAGATAGCCACAAGGGGGATTTACTTCTTCGCAGAACTCCTTATCAATGAACTCCCCGACTCCAACGACTTCAAGGAAATTTCGGGGAACTACAAATTTGATCCCAGAGGAGGCAACTGGGCAATCGATCTGCCTATATGTACGGCCATCAGGCAGATCGATACCAAGTACAGCTCCAACGGCAGGACCATAGCGCCCTTCAACAAGAAAAATGATGACCAGTACATCGAGGTCGTTGACGAAATGGTGAAGGGTGTATACCAGGACCCCGCCACGGGCATCCGGATTAAGTACAACCTCTTTGTGCCCGAAGGGTATAGCGCCAAAGGCGGAAAGGCCAACCTTCCACTGATTCTGTTTTTCCATGGCGCCGGCGAATCCGGCTATGACAACAGGGCTACGGTCACCGCATACCGGCAGGTTCAGGAATACATGAGCCCCGAAGCCCAGGCTGAAAATCCCTGTTTCATTTTGATTCCCCAGTGTCCGATGACCGAAGAAAGGGGCCGCGGCGTACCGGAAGAATTCGGATGGAACACTTTCATCAACAATGCCGCAGGGACTGAGGTCTTTACCCTTCCTTCCAAAAGCACCAGGGCGGTTATCAACACCATGCTCAACGATGTGATCCCCAAGTACAATATCGACACCGCAAGGCTCTACACAGCCGGACACTCCATGGGCGGCGGCGGCGCTTCAGGGGCCATCATTGAAAGGCCCGATGTTTTTGCGGCAGGCGTTTCATTCTCCTCCGCTGTTTTCTATCCCGCCGATATGCTGCAAAGGATCAAGGACAAGCCCATATTCTTTACCATGGGTGAAGATGATCCCCTGGACAGGGTACGGACCACCATGCCGCCCTTGATGGACGATCTGGAACGGGCCGGGGCGAAGGTGTTCCGGGTTCAGGGCGACACTGCCTGGGACGCCTCTTTGCGGGGGGCACCGGCCCGGAAACTGGCTGATGACGCCGCAGCCGGGGCCGGGGCCGCCGGGGCGAATATGATATTTGCCGAGTACATCAAAGGTTCGTCGGTTCCAAACGGACATCTGACCCACCGGGCGAGTTTCGAGAATGCCGGAATCCGGCACTGGCTGTTCCAACAGCGTTTACGGTAAGAGGCAAGGTTTAAGCCATGGGGCCGGCCGGGATTTCCCGGTCAGCCCCAAATAGCCGGGACGCTTAAGCCCTCGCCAAATTTCCTATGGCGTACAGCGGATAAACATCAATGTTTTCATACTGCCTGAAGTTCTCGAGGGAAGTGCGTACTCCCCGCTGAATATGTTTTTCTTTCAGAAATAGTCTGAGGCTTTGCATGGTACCGGTGGTCCCGGACTTAACTTCTATGGGAATAATGCCGCTGCCCTTTTGGAGGACAAAATCGACCTGCGCGTTGCCATGCGGGCTGCCTGATCCGGCGGAACGCTGCCAGCAGTAAAGCTCCTGGGGCGTATGGCAGGAAGCGGCTTTTATAAGTTCGAGGCCGGTAAAAACCTCCGCCAGGGCGCCCCGGTTTACGGCGTTAAAAGTATCCGCCGGGAGTATCTCCGAACGGAGGCCAAGGGTCTGTAAAAAAACGCCCGTATCACAGGGAATCATGCGGCGGTACCGCTGGTTTGCCTCAGCGCCCAGGGGAATACCGTTAGCCGCGGTATGGGTTACCGGATGAACAAGCCCCGCCATTATAAGAAGGTCGAGGGCCTGTTTTACCATTGCCGCCGGCGTACCCGCGGCAGCCCGCTCGTAGACGAATTTACCTTCAGCCTGATGCATGACCGATTCAAAGACCTCGTTAAGGAGCAAGAGCGGTACACGCTTTTTATACTTGGCAAAATCAGCCTTGAGCGTAGTTATGAGATCGTTCAGCACCAGTTCGCCGGAAAGGAGATCTCCGGTTCTCGCGTAGCGCGACACCGCCTCGGGCATTCCGCCGCAGATAAGGAACGTTTTAAGCCTGTTCAAGAGCTG
>JAISOR010000161.1 GCA_031275535.1 Treponema sp.
TTATAAATCAAAATGATATAGAGTATTTTTATTCAAATGAAAATACAGGAAGGTGGTACTAGATTATGTGTGAGCATTTAATCGAACTAGATTTTTATATAAAAACAAGGAATATAAAAGAAATAATTAGGGGGAAGACATGGTATGGGGTTTGCTCAAAAAAAAATAAAAAAGCAATTAATAAAAAACAGTGGAATAAAATAATGGAGCACGGCCCAACTGCACATAAGGACTGTTTACGCTTTTTTGTCCTGCAGGACAAACCGGGCCGGTAGGCGGCTCGGCCTCCGTAGCGGCTAGGTCATTACGTTGCGCGCAGACCTTTTGTCTGAACATTTCCGCTTTGAAATTGCCGCGAAAGCGGTTTCCTTGCTCCGGCTCAAACACCGCAACGCTTACAAAAATTTGGTATTAAACCAGACGGTATAATAAAGAGTAAATGCTTTTGCCCTGGGTACTAGCGCAGGGAACTTGATCTGCAAAATTATAGAGGGATATAATAAAAGCAAAAGACGGGGGCTATGAAATATTGTAAACAATGTGGCCACGAAATGGAAGATTATGTGGGAATGTGTCAGAAATGCGGCTCTTTGTTGATCCAAACCGAAAAACCAATATTAGACAGCGCAAAAATCAAACGGGTTAATAGAATATTCTCTACTATCGACATGATGCTTATTCTTGCGGGGATAGTTGTTTTATTGACCTTTGGTACCAGGTTGGTACCAGGTTGCTTTTTACGCTATTTACCAAGAATGTATTCTTACATTATGTTTTAATATTCGTTAATGTTGTATCTACGGCTATTTTCCATCTGTTAATGAGAAAATTTGGGAGAAAACATAAAGGGCAACAAGAGATAGCTTAATAGTATCCCCAATACTATTTAGTCCTTAATAACCCGCTTGGTCTGCCAGGTGCCCCGGAGCCAGCGGGTAAGATAGCAGGTGCCCCGGACCAAAAAATCCGCGCCCATGGCAAGCCAGACACCCAGGGGGCCCATCCTAAAGGTATAGGCGAGCAGATACGCGGCGCTTACCCGGACGGTCCACATGGAGACCGTGGCCGCGATCATCACATACCGGGCGTCCCCCGCGGCCCGCAGGGCATTGGGAAGGGCAAAGCTCGTGGCCCAGCCTATGGCCATGGAAATACAGTGGACCCGCAGGAAACTCTTGGCCAGATCCCGGGCTTCGGGGCTGAGACTGAAGAGGCCGATCAGGGGTTCCATAAAAACATAGACCATGGCGCTGATGAGGAAAAGGGTGATATGGGTAAGCCGCATGATCTTGGCGGTCTGCTTCTTTGCCGCCCCATAGTCCCCGGCGCCGATGCATTGTCCTACGATGGTGAGCAGGGCCATGCCATAGGCCATGCCGGGCATAAACGAAAAGGAATTTACCACGCTGGCTATGGCATTGGCCGCAAAGGCCCGGGCGCCAAAGGTGGTGAAGATCCGCTGGGTAAGGAGCCTGCCGATCTGGAACATGGAGCTTTCCAGCCCGCTGGGGATAGCGACGTTCAATATATTGCGGATCATGGGCCGGATAAGCCGTACTTTAAAAATCCCCGAAAGGGAAACCGGCCAGGTGCGGTTATGGGTAAGCAGTCCCAGGGTGATGGAGGCCGCCACAATCCGGCTTAAAAGGGTGGATATGGCCGCGCCGGCAACGCCGATGCGGAGGCCGTAGATAAAAAAGGCATTACCCCCCAGGTTCATAACATTGACCACCATGGCGATCTGCATGGTTACCCGGCTGTTCCCCTGGGCCCGGAACAGGGCGGCGTTGGCGTTGTAGACGGCCAGAAAGGGATAGGAAAGGGCGGTGATCAAAAAATAAACGGCCGCGGCGTCCATCACCGGCGTTTCGATGTTTCCGTAGATCAGCCGGATGATCTGACGCCGCAGACAGAGGCTTATCCCCATCATAAACAGGGACGTTATCAGGACAATATACACGAGCTGTTTTGCGGCGGTGCGGGCATTTTCCGCATCCCGCCTGCCTATGTACTGGCTCGTAACCACCGCGCCGCCGGTAGAAAGGGCGATAAAGGCGATGATCAGGAGGTTGTTGATATTATCGATAATATTGACCCCGGAGACGGCAAATTCCCCTACGGAACTGACCATGATGGTGTCCGCCGCACCCATGGTCACCGCCAGGAGCTGCTCAATGAGCAGGGGCCAGAGGAGCCGGAACAGGGCGCGGTTATTCCACTGCTCCCCCATGGACAGGTTAGGGTTCAAGCCGCTTTCGGTCCCGGGAAGCCTATTCATCACTTTTACCCCGCAATTCTCCTAAAACCAGATCAAGAATTCTGATGGCAGGATCGATTTCTACCCGGACCCGTTTTAAGAAGGAGAGCTCTGTCCCCCGCGGGCGGCGGCCCCCGGCGCCGGCGCATTCGGGGAAATGGGCCCAGAGGTAATCACATTCGTCCAGGAGCTTGTCCAAGGATTCCGGGCCAGGGGCGGCTTCGCCGGAGAGGAGCCCCCGCAGGGCAACCAGGGTCTGCCTTTCCCGGAGGACAAAGGCCTCCACCGCTTCCACCGGCGGCCGCCCTTTGCCGGCAATGCCGGCATGGGCTTCCCCCGCCGGGGGCCGGGGCGCGGGGCTGAGCAGCGCAAAGGCCTCCTCCGGGGACAGAGCTTGAATTCCCAGGGGCAGCCCCGGCCCGACAATATCCCAAAGCCGGGTCTCCCCGGCGAATTCCTGCTGAAAGAGGTCCCGGTAGGTTTGCATCGCCGGATCGCTGCGAACCGGGGCGCCGGATTTTGCGGTCCCGGTGAACACCCCCCGGCGGAAGGCGGTATCCGCGCCGATGAGCCCCAAAAACCGGTTTTGCCGCCCCAGCCGGTCCAGATGTCCCGGGCTGGACCGGGCATGAAACCTATCCAGGGTAAAGGAAAAGTCTATTCCCCCGATAACGATGGGCCCCGAGGAAACCCGCAGGGCCGCGGCCACCGCGGTTAGTCCCACGGAGCCCAGGGGCGGAAGCATTTCCGGGAGGAGCCCCGCGGCCCGCATCCGGTCGAAAAGGCTTAAGGGTGTCCAGGGTGTTACAAAGAGGCAGCTCTGTCCCCCAAGGAACCCGGCGGTAGCCGGAAGGGCCGAAAGGTCCATGGCCACCGGCAGTTCCCAGCCGCCGCAGCCAATAAAATCCCTCAGGTTCCAGTGCTGGGATTCCAGGGCAACCACCAGATCGGGCTTGATGTTTCGTTCCTTTAGGGGGGACAGAGCGGTATCCACACAGATTATCCTGAAGGGCCGGGACCTTAAAGGAGCCGCCTCTGTGGGTGTTTCCGGGGACAGAGCTGCTCCTGAGGGGGACAGAGCTGCTCCTGAGGGGGACAGAGCTGCCTCCGAGGGGGACAGAGCTGCCTCCGCAGGGGACAGAGCCGCTCCCGCGGGGGACAGAGCTGCCTCCGAGGGGGACAGAGCCGCAAAAAAAGCCTCCAGGCCGTCCAAAATACCGTCCAGAGAGGGGCCGGCCCCCAAAACGAGGACCGGATCCGCGGCAAAATTGACCGCCGAGAGGGGAAAAGCCCTGGGGAGAAGCGCGAAATTCCGCAGGGCGTTTCGGACATAGCGCCGTCCCAGCTTCACCAGGGTCATGGCGTTGCCCCAGTCCAGGGCAATTTCCCGCCGGAGGGCGGCCGCCAGGGATTCGTACAATTCGGGATCAAGCTGCCAGCCCCCGGAGAGGCGGAGCATTTCCACCCGGCGGAAACTGCGGCTGCCCCAGGCTTCCCGCACATAGGTACAGAGGGACAGCGCATCGCCGGTTCTAAGCAAACGGAACCTGGGATGATCCCGCAGGGAGGTTTCCATGCTTTCTAGGGATAGGGCCATCAATTTTTCATCGGTCTCCACGCAGAGGACCGCCGAATCCGCGCTTGTGCTGTTTAGAAGCCGGACAAGGCCATAGCCGTATAGGGGGGAGGGGCAAAAATAAAGGGTCCGATCTAATTTGGACGCCCTATCCACCAGCCTATCCGCCTGGGCGATGGGATCTATCATAGAAAGGAGGGTCTTGCCCCTATAGGAAAGAGAAAAGCCCCGGCGGGCCCTAAGCTGCCGGGGTATTTCACCGGTCATACATCAACCGGAGGGTAAAAAGTATTGGAGGAAGACTTCCATGAACCGATCTTCCAGTTTATCGCTGCTAAGAAAATAAGAGCGCATGCTTTGCTCGGTATAATAGCTAAGCCAATAGGAGGTATAGGTGGTCTTAATATTTTCAAGCTCCGATTCCTCTTTGACGGTCTCTTCCAGGGGATATAAGACCACCACATTATCTCCGATGACCAGGGGCTCCGAAGGGGTGAGTAGGGCAGTAGAAAAGGCGGTCCGCCAAAAATTCTCATTTGATCCTGCGAAGGTCAATTCCGATACATCAACAGAAAAGGACGCAAGGGTGGTGAACAGATCGGTTCCCCCGTAATTCAGGGGCAGGGGCCCAAAACTCTGTTTCGTCAGCCCCTTAGCCTCGGTGGCGGTATCAAAGGGGCTTTTATCGGCCGCAGAGTCACTTTCATAGACCTCGAAATCACTCTCGTTGACCAGGGCGATGAATTCCCGGGCCTGGTTAATAAGCCAGTCTTCCATCCGCCCCCGTTCAAAATCCAGGATGTAGGCCCGGATCTTATCAAACATGGCCGTATCCTCCGTATTTACCGGGTAGGGAGCTTCTTCAGCCCGGAAGAAGGCCCATCCTGAGGGGACTTTTACGATAGAACTATAGGCATCCTTGGAAAGGGCTATAAGGGCGGCCCGCTCCTGGGCATCCGGGACCTCGCTGGTAAGCTCATAGGCCATTTTAAGGCCCATATCGCCGCCCTTTTCAGCATACGGATCCTGGGAATGGGTCCTGGCGGCGTCTTCAAAGGTCATGGCGCCATCCTGAATCGAAGCAAGGATCTGCCGGATTTCCCGTTCACTGGAATTGACGCTTATCTTTGACAGATGGGTAACCCGGAAGAGATCGGGATTAGCGGCGGCATAGGCGGTAACTTCCGTATCAGGATACGAATTTAAGGGGAAGGCCACCATATCAAAACGCCGCTCCCGGGCGGCCATGGCGGCAATAAAGGCCGCTTCCTTTGAAGAGATCCGCAGATTGCCTATATCGTTCCGGTAATGTTCCTCGGCGATGGATTCCTGGACATCCCGCCACCGGGATATCCGGGCCGTATTGTCCAGCGCCCGGTATTTGGACACGGAAAACCGGCCGTTTTCCTGAAACTCCGGCAGCTGGGCCACCTCCCGGTCTACGACTTCCGCCGGAGCTACATAACCGGCCCTTTTCATCTCCTGCAAAATACCGGTATGAACCACCGTTTCCTCAAAGGCCCCCCGCCAGATCTGGTAGTACATCGTTTGATAGTTACTATCACTTATTGAAGACTGCATATATCTGGCCATGTTTTCCTGGACCCGGGCAAAATAATTACCCGGCACATAGGTAATGGGGACCTTATCGTAGGATCCAAAGGTTAGATCCGTAAGGTTTGCAGCCCCCACATTGGGCACTATGGCGGGAACCAGTACAAAGGCAACGATGACAATTACCAGGATAAAGATGGTTCCAATAAAAATAAGGGGATTTGCTTTAAACCGTTGAATAAAATCAAATTTGACGGAACTGTCCGGTTGTTTTGGTTGTTTTTTTCCACTAGAAGCCATAGCGTTTTATACCTCTTAATATAGTAACTATTTGACGGTTAGGCATGAATCTACCTATGAGACTACAAGATAGCATTTCAGATAAAGGTCGTCTATGTTCTTCTGGCAGGGCCAGGGCAAAGGCATTTACTCTTTATTCGGGATACTTTAAATGAAACCACCGTACCGGTGAAAC
>JAISOR010000180.1 GCA_031275535.1 Treponema sp.
GATAACTTCATGGATCAGCAGGAAGTGACCATTTCGCAGATCGTAACCCTGTCGGACGATCCCCTGATGAAGGCGATTATCGTGAACCAGGGCGTTCCCGGCACTGCCGAGGCCTTTAAGCGGGTCCGGGAGCGGCGGCCGGACATCCTGCTCCTTGCCGGTGAGTCCCACGAGGACCCCCTGGTTATCCAGCAGTCCGCGGATCTCGCCATCAGCGCGGATTTTATCTCCCGGGGCTATACCATTATCTGGGCCGCCAAGCAGTTGGGCGCGGATACCTTTGTGCATATCTCCTTCCCCCGGCACATGTCCTATGAGTCCCTGGGGCTCCGGCGGCAGATTTTTGAGGCCGCGTGTAACGATCTGGGGCTCAAGTTCGTCTTTGTTACCGCCCCGGATCCGACCTCCGACGTGGGAGTGGCGGGGGCCCAGCAGTACATCCTGGAGCAGACTCCCCAGTGGATAAATACCTACGGCAAGAATTCGGTTTTCTTCTGCACCAATGACGCCCACACGGAACCCCTGCTCCGGCAGCTTCTCCAGTACGGCGGCATGTTCGTGGAAGCGGACCTTCCCTCCCCGCTGATGGGGTACCCCGGCGCCCTGGGGATCGATCTTTCCGCCGAAGCGGGTGATTTCCCCGCAATTCTCAAGAAGGTTGAAGAAGCGGTAGTTGCCAAGGGCGGGTCCGGTAAGTTCGGAACCTGGGCCTTCTCCTACGGGTTTACCGCCAGCGCGGGACTCGGCGAATTTGCCAAGCGTATTCTGGACGGCAAGGCCAAGCTGGACAATCTGTCCGACCTCTATGCCGCCCTGGGTGAATTCACCCCCGGCGCCAAATGGAGCGGCGGTTACTATGTGGACGCCAATACCGGGGTCCGCGCCCGGAACCAGATATTGATTTACATGGATACCTACATCATGGGCCAGGGCTTCCTCCCCACCACCGAACAGGTTGTGCCGGAGAAGTATTATAGTATCAAATTTCAAGGGAATTAATCCCGAAAGGTCCGGAAGCCTGGCGAAGGGCCGTTTTTAATAGGTATGGAGCAGAGCGTGAGGGGTCCTAAGCGTCCCCTTGCGCTATATTTAAAGATATGTTTTTTTTATGTACCAAACCATCGTTAAAGAGAGGTTTGCCCCGATGAATCCCCTTTTACGCCTGGAAGGCGTTTCCAAAGATTTCTACGGCACTACCGTCCTTTCGGATGTTAACTTTTCTCTGGATCGGGGGGAAATTCTCGGGCTTGTCGGAGAAAACGGCGCCGGCAAAACAACCCTGATGCATATTCTTTTTGGGATGCCCGTTATCGCCGATACCGGCGGTTACGGCGGCCGGATATATATAGAAGATGCCTTAACGGCCTTCAAGAGCCCCTTCGATGCCCTGGACGCGGGAATTGGGATGGTTCATCAGGAATTTTCCCTTATTCCGGGATTCACCGCCTACGAGAATATCCTCCTTAACCGGGAACCGGTCCGCTATAACCCGGTGGTGGAGGTCTTTGGGGAGCGGATGGCCACCCTGAAGCGGGACCTGATGATCCGCCGCTCCTCCCAGGCCATTGAAAAACTGGGGGTAAAGATCGAGGCCGATACCCTGGTGGCGGAAATGCCCGTGGGCCATAAGCAGTTTACCGAAATTGCCCGGGAAATAAACCGGGAGCGGGTTAAGATCCTGGTTCTGGATGAACCTACCGCCGTACTCACCGAGGGGGAGGCGGAGATTCTGCTGGGGGCCCTGAAACGGCTCGCCTCGGAGGGGATCGCCATCATCTTTATATCCCACCGGCTCCACGAGATTACTTCCGTGGCGGATCGGGTGGTGGTGCTGAGGGATGGGAAGATCATTAAGGACAGCCCCAACAAGGATATAACGGTGCTGAATATAGCCTCCTGGATGGTGGGCCGGGAAATGTCGAATCAAAGATTCGCAAACCAGAGGTTTGCAAATCAGAGATTCGCAAACCAGAGGTTTGCAAACCAGAAGAGCCGGCAGTCCGGGGACCGGGACGCCCCGGCGGAAGCCGCCCCGGAACAGGACGCCCTGCGGGTGGAACACCTTTGGGTGGATATGCCCGGGGAAACGGTCCGGGATGTTTCGTTTTCCGTTAAACCGGGGGAGATCTTCGGCATTGGGGGCCTCGCCGGACAGGGAAAACTGGGAATCCCCAACGGCATCATGGGGCTCTATCCTGCCGGAGGCAGGGCTTTTCTTTACGGAACCCCCGTGCCTTTGGAAAGCCCCAGGGCCGCCCTGGATGCGGGGATGGCCTTTGTGTCCGAAGATCGCCGGGGGGTGGGGCTCCTCCTGGACGAGAGTCTGGACTGGAACATCGCCTTTGGGGCCATGCAGGTCAAGGGGGCCTATCTCAAGTCCTATTTTGGGGGCCTCTTCCGCCTGAGGGACGAAAGGGCCATGCGGAAACTGGCGGAGGAATATATCCAAAAATTGGAAATTAAATGTACCGGCAGCAAACAGCCTGCCAAGGAACTTTCCGGGGGGAATCAGCAAAAGCTCTGCCTGTCCAAGGCCTTTGCCTTGAACCCCAGGCTGCTCTTTGTTTCCGAACCTACCCGCGGCATCGACGTGGGGGCAAAAAAGATAGTTCTGGATACCCTTTTGGCCTATAACCGGGACAAGGGCACCACCATTGTGATGGTTTCCAGTGAACTGGAGGAGCTCCGCTCCATCTGCGACCGCATTGCCATTGTCGATGAGGGGCGGATTGCGGGGATCCTTAGTCCCGATTCGGCGGCCGCCGAATTCGGCCTGCTTATGTCGGGGGAAAAAATATGAACCAGGATATTAAGACAACAATCAAAGAATTCATTGCCGATTTTGGATGGCCCCGGCTGATTATCTTTTTCTTTGTGGTCATCCTCTTTATCGCCGCCCCCTTTGTCGGGGTCCGGGTGGATAATTCCCTTAAGGATGTGATAGCGCGGTTTGGTCAGAATGGCGTCATGGTCCTGGCCATGGTACCCATGATGCAGGCCGGGGCGGGGCTTAACTTCGGGCTGCCGGTGGGCATTATTGCGGGGCTCCTGGGTTCGACCCTGTCCATGCAGTTCCATTTTTCCGGCGGCCTGGGTTTCTTTGCGGCCATAGTCTTGAGCCTGCCCTTTGCCCTGATCTTCGGCTGGCTCTACGGCCTCTTGCTCAACAAGGTAAAGGGCGAGGAAATGACCATCGCCATGTATGTGGGCTTCTCCGTTGTTACCTTCATGGCCATCATGTGGCTGGTTATTCCCTATACCAATCCCACCATGGTTTGGGGCTACACGGGGCAGGGCCTGCGGACTACCATCACCCTGGATGGCTATTGGTCCAGGATCCTCAATAATTTCCTGGTGATTAAGATAGGCCCCTTCTTTGAATTTCCCACGGGCTCGATCCTTTTCTTTGCCCTTATGGCCTTTTTGATGTGGCTTTTTATGCGGAGCCGGACCGGCACCGCCCTGACCGCGGTGGGGTCCAATCCCGATTTTGCCCGGGCCGGCGGGGTCTCGGTAAACCGTATGCGGACCATCAGTGTGATCATCTCCACCGTGTTCGGCGCCGTGGGTATCCTGATGTACCAGCAGAGTTTCGGCTTTATCCAACTGTACCAGGCCCCCCTCTACATGGCCTTTCCCGCGGTGGCGGCCATACTCCTGGGGGGCGCCTCGGTGAATAAGGCGAGTATCCTCAATGTGGTTGTGGGGACCTTCCTCTTCCAAAGTATCCTGGCCATGACCCCCTCGGTGATCAACAGCGTTCTAAAGACCGATATGTCCGAAGTTATCCGAATCCTTATTTCCAACGGCATGATCATCTACGCACTGACCAGAAGGACTAGGGTGACAAAATGAAAAAACAGTTTAACCTTTACCGCTTTGCGGCGGATAACGTGGTGGTTCTTATCTTTGTGGTTATTACCCTGGCGGCTACTCCCATATCGGGCCTGTCCCTCAATTCCATTGTCCAGGAAATACTTACCCGGATTGGGCGCAACTGCTTTTTGGTATTCAGCCTCTTGCTGCCCATCATGGCGGGGATGGGGATCAACTTTGGTATGGTTCTGGGCGCCATGGCGGGACAGATCGGCCTTATCTTTGCGGTGGACTGGAACATCATTGGGGTTCCGGGGCTCATCTTCGCCAGCCTTATCGCCATGCCTATCGCCGCCGGCCTTGGCTGGATAGCGGGACAGATCCTCAACCGCGCCAGGGGCCGGGAAATGGTTACCGGTTATATCCTGGGCTTTTTTATGGACGGTTTCTATCAGTTTATCGTCCTCTACCTTATGGGGCCCATCATTCCGGTCCATTCCCTGAACATTACCCTGAGCCGGGGATACGGCATCAGGAACACCCTGAACCTGGATTCTATGCGCCAGTCCCTGGACCGGCTTATTCCCCTGAGGATAGGGACCCTCAATATCCCCGTGGTCAATTACCTGGTCATTGGGGTCCTCTGCCTCTTTATCATCTGGTTCCGAAGGACCAAGCTGGGCCAGGATATGCGGGCGGTCGGCCAGGACCAGGGGGTGGCCCATTCCTCGGGGATCCCCGTGGATAAGACCCGGATCATCGCTATTATTATTTCCACCATCCTGGCAAGTCTGGGGCAGCTTATCTTCCTTCAAAATATGGGAAACGTGGCCACCTATAACGCCCATAAGCAGACCGGCTTCTTTGCCGCCGCCGCTATTCTGGTGGGAGGGGCCTCGGTGACGAAGGCTACTATTCCTAATGTGTTTATTGGAACGGTACTCCTCCATCTGATGTATATTGTGGTTCCCCGGGCGGGGATAAACCTTTTTGGAAACGCCATGATTGGGGAATACTTTCGGGATGCCTTTAGCTATGGCGTAATCGCTCTGGCCCTGGTACTGCACGCGTGGCGTAAGCGGGCCAATGCGGAGGCCGCCCGGTCGGGGCTGCGGGGCAGCGCGGAGGCCGCGGGAACCGGCCCCGGCGAATCGGGGGAGGCATAGGATGGCAAACACAAGCGCAGAAACGGATCAGGGCGAAGGGGCAAAGCGGAAGCGCAGGCTGCTTATCCGTTCTATCCTGGGGATCCTTTGGATCGGCCTGGGCTCCGTCCTCTTTGTGACTAACCGGGCCCACACCCTCCTGGTGGATAACCGGAACGTGCAGGAAATTAACCTCCGCGCCCCGGACCTAATCACCGTCTCTATAGACGGACAGCCGGCCCTGGAATTCCTCCGGGGGGACCGGGACCGGCTTATTGTAAAGGGCATTAATCACCGCATCCGGGTGGAATTCTCCGACGGGACCGCGCCCTTTGAAGGCGGTTTTAAGCTGCCCCTGCGGGGTGATATGTACCTTCTTTCGGTTCCCAGGATGATAAAGGGGATTGAGCCCTTCGTGGAAGTTTTTCACAGCGCCCCGGAACCCCGCTCCCCGGAGGAAGAGGAGCTTCCCCAGCCGGAAGAGGCGGTCCCGGCCCCCTGAGCTTCCGGCAAAGACGCAGGGCAAAAGCCTTTACTCTTTATTCGGGATACATTATCGCAGCTTAACACCGGTACGGTGAGGAAATTACTTGGGGTCCTGTCCGTGTAAAACCATAGGGACCCCCGGAGGGTCTCCCTATGTGGAAGAAGGGTTATTTTATTATCGTGCCTTTTCTGGTAGTAGCCTTATGCTCCCTCTTGTTTTTAACATCCCTGGATAATAAGGTCTTTGATCTTTTCCTTAGAACCATACCGGGCCTGACCGAGGATGATTCGGTCCTGCTTATTACCGTGGATGATTCGGCGATTGAGCAGGTGGGGATCTTTCCCTGGACCAGGGATATTTTGGCGGATGCCATTGTGTTCCTCCGGGAAATGGGCGCCCATACGGTGGCCTTCGACTTGAGCTACCTGGATAACAGCCCCGTAAGGGTCGATCCGGTCTATGTCCAGGAAGAACTGCCCCTATACCTGGACAATGGATTCCTGCGTATCAATGATACGCTTGGCCAGGTTATGGACGGCTTCTCGTCGGGCCTCCTGGGGCCTGGGGATGCGGAATCCATGAAAACGCAGCTCTGGGATTTTAATGATTCGGTTAAAAATGAGCTTGCGGTATCCATCGATTATGTAACCAGGGATGTGGACGCCTATTTTGCCCGGACCCTTAAATTCTTTGGGAATTCCTTTTTGACCCTTACCATGGTGGATTCCGAAAATCTGCCTAGCGATGAGGTCTCTATAAATACCAGCACCCAAAGCTGGCTGGAGAATCATATAGCCCTTAAAAATGTAATAAACAACCACGACCGCCGGACGCCGGATAAAATCGACATTATCCCCGCAATTTATAAGCTTATTTCCCAGGCTAAGGGGGCGGGATTTGTCAATGCCGATGCCGATAAGGACGGGTACCGGCGGCGGATCCACCTGTTATTAAAGCATCACGGGTATTATTATGGGCATCTTGGGTTAACCGCCCTGCTGGATATGATAGGGAATCCGAATATTGAGGTTTCCAATTCCTCAATCATCCTGCGGGATGCAAAAATAAAGGGCGGCGCCCCTCGGGATATCAGGATACCCCGGGCCCGGGACGGATCGGTGCTGATGAAATGGCCTCCAAAGGATTTCATCGATTATAACAATAAGCTGTCGTCCTGGGAATTGATTAAATACAACCGGCTGGAGGCGGCCTTTGCCAGAAACCTGGCGCTTATGGATGAGTCGGGTTTTTTCTATTACTGGGATGAGGACGAGAGTCCCCTGGAAAAATACAATAACGCCAATTATATTAAGGAACTTTTATACGAAGGGGAAAACCCCGACGCCGGTATTAGCTTTGAGACCTATCTGGATTTCCGGCAGGATTATCTTTCTTCCTGCGGGCTTTTCCTGGACGGCCCCTATGAGGAAGCCATTCTTTATGATGTGGGAGACGATGGGGAGCTTCGGACCTTTGTGGAGGATGTATTCGGTAAAACCAGGGAACAGTTTAAGGAGATGCTGGAAATCCGGGAAACGCTTTCGGCCAGAACCGGGGGAACCCTTGCTATTATTGGGGTGGCCGCCACCTCCATGACCGATGAGGGGCTTATCACCTTCCAGGAGCAGTATCCCAATGTGGGAACCTATGCGACGGTGGTTAATATGATCCTCTCCGGGGAGTTCCTTGACGATGCCCCCCTGTGGGTTTCCCTGCTCATTGCGATAATCCTCTCTTTTGGCCTGGCCCTGGTGATTAAAAAGCTGGATAATGCGGGAAAATTCGTTCTGGCCGGGGTGTTTACCCTCCTGATAAGCCTTGTCTTCTTTTTGGTGTTTTTTATATCTACCAAACGTTATGTGGGGGCGGTGGTTCCCGTTGTATCGGTAACCCTGACCTTCCTGAGCCTTTCGGGGATCAACTTCTTCTCTACAATACGGGAAAAATCCTTTCTCCGTTCCGCCTTTTCCCGCTATCTGGCGCCCCAGGTTATCGACCAGATCATACTGGATCCCTCTAAACTAAACCTGGGGGGCGAGAAACGGCAGATGACCGCCATCTTTACGGATATTCAGGGATTCTCCACCATTGCGGAAGGCCTTGATCCGGCGGATCTGGTAAACCTTCTTAACAGGTATCTTACCACCATGAGTAATATCGTTCTGGAAAACCGGGGAACCATCGATAAATACGAGGGGGACGCCATTATCGCCTTCTTTGGCGCCCCGGTTTATGTGGAGGACCACGCCGCCCTGGCCTGTCATACGGCGGTCCGCATGAAAAAGGCGGAACGCGGTTTGAATGTCCAAATAATGGAAGAGGGTCTAAGCCCCTCGCCCCTGTTTACCCGGGTGGGGATCAATACGGGGGATATGATTGTGGGGAATATGGGGACCCCCAATAAGATGGACTATACCATCATGGGGAATGCGGTAAACCTTGCGGCCCGGCTCGAGGGCGTGAATAAACAGTACCATACCGGGGGTATCCTTATCAGTGAATATACCAGGGAAAAACTGGGGGATGATTTTCTGCTCCGCAGCCTTGACCGGGTGCGGGTGGTGGGAATAAATACCCCCCTGCGTCTCTATGAACTGCTGGATATCCGGCAGGAAGCGGACACCGCCCTAATAGAGATGGTTACAAGCTGGGAAGGGGCCATTGAAAGATATGAACGCCGGGAATTTGAGGAGGCCCTTAAAAATTTCCGGTCCATCATGGAAGGGGACGATAAAGACCGGGTGGCAAAACTCTACCATGCCCGGTGCGAGCAATATCTAAAAGATCCGCCCCCCGTCGATTGGGACGGGGTGTATAATCTAACCCAGAAGTAGTTTACCGGCGGGAAGAATCTTTACCGCGGAGTCAAAGGTACCTCTAAACCATTAGCGCCGTAAAAACCGCCAAGTCGAAAGGGATGCCTATTCTTCCACCCACTCCAGATCTTCCGCGGCGTCGCTGGCCCTGGTCGATGCGGTGGATATGTTTGAGGTGCCCCTGGCGGTGGTGGTGGTATTGGAATCGGAAACCCTGCCCCCGATTCTAATACCTGCCCCGGAACCGCCGGCGCTGGTCAAATTCTCCACCGTCCCCTTCTGCATGGCCTTAATGGTAAACGTTTTTTCCCCGGCCTTGAGTACCAGGGTCGAGTTCAAGCCCGTATTTATCACTGCCGCGGGGGTAAGGACCGCTCCAACGCTTACCGCTTCCCATTTACCCGGGGAGACTTCCCTCTCTACTTTACCATCCACACGCTGGACCTCATATCCATCGGCGGCAAATACCAAGCCGGAAAAGACAATACCCAGGACTATAACAAATAATAGAATCCTTTTCATAAACACCCTCCAAAAAAATTTTCTAAAACCATGAATACTTTATGTTATTATCGAAATACTTTGCTTAATAGTAATTTAAATCATAGGATTATCCCCCTTTTTTAATTATTCTCCCCCATTCATATTATTTCCCGGGGAATTTGTCAAGGCCCCCTCCGGTACTTGTTGCCCCGATGGCTGATCGGGGGCCGATCCAGGCAAGTTTTGCCGGGATCGGCGCTATCAGCCGGCGCCGGGGGCGCTTTTATAGGAGGAGGTGAAAATGACAGCGAGTATCATCGCAAAGGTACGGCTTGAGAAATACCTGTGGGAAAAAACATACAACGCCCCTGACGAAACAGTATAGAATCCAAACCAAAAACCCAAGATGAAGGAGTAGCATCATGGATTTGAATCAGGAACATGGGGGGCAGGTTAACCCCGAAGGCCCGGGTAACGATATACGATTGTTTAGAAATCGCCCTCGCGGTCAATTTCTCTTCCTTGCTTGTAATTACCCATATCAATATGTTTAGTCTAATCCCCCTCTCACTTCACTCTCAACTCTCCACTCTTCACACCTTCCTTTAGCCGGCGACGCTGAGTTCCCGTACCAGTACGCTGGGGGAACTGACGCCGCCCTTGAACTGGAGGTCCGAGGCCAGGGCGCTAATGTCTTTGAGCAGGCCAAAGAAATTCCCCGCTATGGTGATCTGTTCCACGGCCCGCACTGTTTTGCCGCCCCGGACCAGAAAGCCCTCGGCGGAAAGTGAGAAATCCCCGGACACGGTATTTGCCCCCGAATGGAGCCCCTCGAGGTTGGTGATGATAAGCCCGTCGCCCATGCGGGCGATAAGTTCGTCCCGGCTCTTGTCCCCGGCGGCGATGTAAAGGTTGGAGGGCGCTATGTCCACCGCCGTTTTAAAAGACGCTTTAAAGCCGTTGCCCGTAGGTTCAACCCCGTCCTTTTTCGCGGTCTTGCGGTTATGCAGAAATGTTTTGAACACCCCGTTTTCGACGATAACTTTGTTTCTTGCGGCCACGCCCTCACCGTCAAAGATCGCGCTGCCGGGAAGCTGGTCCAGCAGGGGATCGTCCCGGATGCTCACCGTATCGGCGGCGATTTGACCGCCGAGCCTTCCCCGCAAAAGGGAAAAGCCCTTCTGCGCCTCTTCTGCGCTGAATACGCTTACGAAGGTTCCCAGGAGATCTCCCATGGCGTCCCGGTCCAGGATCGTTTTGTAGGCCCCCGCAGGAACGGGTTCCGCCCCCAAATAGGAAAGGGCCTTCCGTACGGTTTTTCTGCCAAACTCTTCCGGGTCAAAATCGCCGAATTCTTTTCCCGTCCAAACGTCCCCGTGGACTTTTACCTGCCCGCCTTCGCCGATGACCCGTGGATAGGAAAAGACAAGGGCGCTGTTGCTCCGTTCCGAAACGCGCAGGCCCAGGGAATTGGCGATATAGCGTTCCCGTTCCCCGGTTTCGACGCCGCAGAAATCCACCGCCGCGACCCGGCCGTCGTAGTCCATGGCGGCCTTTTCCGTTTTTAGCGCCAGGGCGATCTTTTCTTCGGGCGTCACCTTCGCCAGGGATTCGCCGTAGAGTTTTACATCCGGGTAGGAAGGAGAACCTGCGAAGAGGTCCTCCACATCCGGGTCCTCGATAATCCCGGCGTTCTCCGCCGCGTTGTCGAGCAGGAAAGGGATCGTGTCGCCGCCGATCCGCTCGGTAAAGGCGTAACCCATTTTGCCTTTCCACGTTCCCCGGAAAGAAAGCCCCGCGTCGCCGGAATTTTTGTATTCCCGGATTTCCCCCTCAAAGACCTTTACCTGAAA
>JAISOR010000244.1 GCA_031275535.1 Treponema sp.
ATATGTTTTTCTACGAGATGCATGCCGCCCTGCGCTATGTCCTGCACGAAACCTGGCGGGATTTCCTCGCCTCTATCGGACCAGAAAACGACTTGGAATGAAAATGAGAATTGCTGGCAAAAGCATTTACTCTTTATTCGGGATACATTACAGGAAATTCACCGGTACGGTGAGGAAATTACTTGGGGTCCTGGCGGAGTAAAAGCCATAGGTGCCCCCCAAAGGGGCCCCCCTATGGCTTTTACTCCGCCACCCCACCAGGTTTTTCTCCACCGTACCGGGGCGTTTTCTCCAGGGTATCCCGAATACACAGAAAAATTTGCCCGGCCGTTCCTTATATGGGGGGGGAAGAGGGGGTTCCTCGCATAATTAGGGTAATCTTCCCGCAAACCCCTTCAATATATCATGATCCCCGCAGTACCGCCTCACGCTTCACTCTCAACTCCCTACCCTTTTTTGAGTGTAGGCAAAAAGTAAATGCTTTTGCCCTGGTCAAGTAGGGGATCTTCGTCTTATTATTTTGACAAGGGCCCGAACCTGTTTATCCCCGGTCAACACTAAAAGGAGTATCCCCAGCGCCGCAAACAGCAGGGTGTTGATAAGGAGCGGGATGCCATGGGCGATAAGGCGGCCCCGGCCGGCAAAGAAGACAAGAAGCCGGGGGGTGGTCCATACGATGGGAAACAGGGAAATGCCGGAAAAAAGGACGAGTTTTAGGGTATACGCAAGGGCCGGGCGAAGGATCTTTCCCAGGGCGATATGGGGATTCCGCCTGAGGAAAAAGAGGAGCAGGGCGGTATTCACGGCGCTGGACAGGGACAGAGCTAAAGCGATTCCGGCTCCCCGGAGGGGACCCGCCAGAATCGCCGCCAGGATGATGTTTACGGCAAAGGAAATAATCCCCGCCAGGGCGGGGGATTTGGAATTACTCTGGGCATAAAAGGCCGGGGCCAGGATACGGTTCAGGGCAATGAAAAAGAGCCCCGGCATATGGAAGGTAAAAGCGGTATGGGTTAAATAAACCGAAGTTTCGTCAAAACTGTGGGATTGAAAGAGCAAACGAATCAAGCTCTGTCCCTGGGCGAGGGAAAAAAAGGTGATGGGTATGGTAATCAGGGCGATGATTTCCACGGCCGAGATTAGCCGTCCATTATAGACATCCCAGCGGGAAGATTTGGCATATTCCGCCAGATCCGGGAGCAGCACTGTCCCTATGGACACGGCAAAAACCCCCAGGATCAGCTCCTGAAGCCTAAGGGAATACTGCAGACTCGAAACCACCCCCTCTCCGGCGTTTCCTGCCAAAGCGGTAGACACCATATCGTTAAGCTGATAGGCCGCCATGCCAATAATGGTAGGCCCGATAAGCTGCAGCACCGCCCGGGTCCCGGGGTTTTTCAGGGCCTTTCTGAGGCCTGTAAAAAAGAACCGGAACCCCTTCCGCAGCACAAAGGGGAATTGGATGGCCCCTTCTAAAAAACCTCCGATGAGGATCCCCAGAGCCATGGCCCGGGCCGGATTTTTGGTAAAGGGACTGAGCCCGTAGGCACAAAGGATGGTGGCAATGTTGAGAAGTATGGGGGCAAGCCCTGAGGGGGCAAAAATCCGGACACTATTCAAAATACCCTGAAAAAAAGCCGCCAGGGAAATAAAAGCTAAAAATGGAAACATAAGGCGGGTGAGAAATACGGTTTCATTAAATTCTTCCATGCCAAAAAGGGGAACTATGAGTGGGGTCAGGATAATACCGATCATGACGGCCAGGGTAACAAAAAAGCTGAGGACGGTAAGAATACAGGAGAGAAATTCTTTGATTTGGTCCCGATCATTTTTCAGGAGGTATTCTTTGAAGGTTGGGATAAAGGCCACCGAGATGGAGCCCTCCGCAAAAAGCCGTCGGA
Source organism: Treponema sp. (assembly GCA_031275535.1). Next base: position 1,902 of record JAISOR010000244.1, read on the forward strand.
ACAGGTTGGGGATTAAAAAAGCGACCGAAAAGGCATCCGAAAGGGCGCTGGTTCCTAAAAGGCTGGCCTTGGTCATCTCCCGGAGAAGACCCAAAATTCGGGACGCCATAGTTAGGAGTGAGAGGGTCGTCCCATGGGATACCAGGGAACGCCCGTCCTTAGAATCCGAACCCGGGGGGGGATCCTTGGCAATGGCAGCGGGCATTATGCTTTCCCCCATAGAAAGGCCATATCCTGAGGCCTGTTGGTAATAATGCCTTCACAACCCAAATCAAGCATCCTTTTTGCAAGAAGAGGATCGTCGATTGTCCAGGGTACCACGGGGCGTCTCTCCAGAACCGTAAACTTGAAACGGGAAAGGCGATTGACCTGGAGGTGAACGGGCTTTACGTAATCACAACGGCCAATTATGCGGCCAAAACCATGGCGGAGCAGGAAGGGGACTTCCTTATCGGCACTCCAGATTACGGCGGCGGGTATTTGGGGACAGAGCTGTTTAAATGGGATGATGCAAAGGGGATTAAAGGAAGAAATGGTTACCGCAGATGCAGCTCTGTCCCCAAAAGATTTGATTTTCTCCGCCGCAAGTATCGGCAGGAGATCGTTCTTGGTTTTCCGGGTTTTAAGTTCAATGTCAATATACATATCAGGACAAAATTCTTCCAATACCTCTTCAAGAAGGGGAGGATGTTCTCCCCTATGGGATGTATTAAAAAACGTTCCCACGTCAATGGCCCTGATCTCCTTGAGGGTAAGCTCTTCAATGGCCCTATTGTCTCCGGCGGTTCGCTTAAAGGTATCATCATGGGCCACTACTAGCTCCCCGGAGGCGCATACATGGATATCCAACTCTATTCCCGGCGCACCAAGTTCCCGGGCCTTCTTAAAGGCCGCCATGGTATTCTCCGGGGCCAGAGAAGAGCAGCCCCGGTGAGCAAATATGAGGGGACGCCCTCGATCCGGCAAAATGGGGACAGAGCTCATATGACCTCATCTTGGCTATCACGCCTCATTTTTGCTTTTAACGCTTCCAATGCGGCATCCGCCTCCGCCTCTTCAAACCGGTAATCCGTTTCCGCCTTTGTGTCTTCCCCCGGCATTTCCCCCAGGGTTATTAACAATTCCTGTTCCAAGAGGTCCGGGTCAATACTCCGTTCCTGGGCTCCGAGCTTGGGAACATACTGCCGCATGTTTTGTATCTGATCTCTCAGTTCGGCAATTTCCGCCTTAAGAATATCCCGCTGGGTTTCTATTTTTTTCGCTTCCTCCTCAGCCTCCAGGGACAGAGCTGAAGAACCTCGGGAACGGGCAAGTTCAACCCGGCTGGCCCATTTTATCAATTCCTGGTCGAGTTCCTCGCATCTTTTTTCCGTCAACTTTAAGGTTGTTATATACTGGGTAATATATTCTTTAGCTTCTGCGACGCTTAACCCTTTTAGGTCTTCATAACCTTGTTTCATGAGATTAGCCTCGTATTTTCTTTCCGATTTTGACCGCATGAATGAGGTTTTCCGCAGCAAAAACGAGGTCCCGATAGCTGTCATGTATCATGGCATCGAGACCAATCTGTCCGCAGGCGATGGAAACCGCATAATCAAAGGATTTAAGCAGGTCCCGCACGTCTCCCCCAAGACCGCCGGAAAGGAGGGCCGCAGGAATCCCCGCCGCATGGCTTTCCCTTGCCACTACGGAACAGAGTTTACCTCCCGATGTTTGGCTATCGGTCATGCCTTCCCCGGTAATCACCAGATCAGCATCTTTGATCCGGTTGAAAAAACCCGCATATTTCATCACCAGCAGAGCGCCGGATTCCATAACCGCCCCTAAGCATATCCGCAGCGCCGCGCCAACTCCTCCGGCAGCTCCGTCCCCCGGTTGATCCACATCTTTAGCAAGGCCCGCATTAATCCAAGCCGCCCCTAATTTTGCCAGTCCCGCGTCCAGCCGGGATATCATCTCCGGACTCGCTCCCTTTTGGGGGCCAAATACTGCCGAGGCCCCCTTGGGTCCTAACAGCGGATTGGTCACATCACAGGCAACCTTAATGGAGACCGTTTTAATCCGCTTATCCGCCCCGGTGATATCGATTGAGGCTATTTTGGGCAAGGCTTCTCCTCCTTGCCCAACAGGCAAGCCCCTTTCATCCAAAACCTTGAATCCCAGGGCGCTGATCAGACCAATACCGCCATCATTGGTAGCGCTTCCGCCAATACCGATGATCAGGTCCGTGGCGCCCGTACCCAGGGCAGCCGCGATAAGTTCTCCGGTCCCATAAGAAGTAGCCTTTAGGGGGTTGAGCCGCTCCCGGCTGATAAGTTCTATGCCCGATGCACTGGCCATATCCAGGACCGCAACTTTTCCATCATGAATAAGCCCGAATTCAGCTTCTACCCGGTCATTCAAAGGTCCGGTAACGGGCACCTTAATAAAACGCCCGCCGGCAGCCTCGGTAACCGCCCTGGCGGTTCCTTCCCCACCGTCAGCTAAAGGAACCTTATAGACTATCGCTTTTTTATCCGCCCGCAGGATTCCCTCTTCAATGGCGGCACATACTTCCGGGGCTTTCAGGTTCCCTTTGAACGAATCGGGAGCAATGAGAATGTTCATAATGGACCTCCCTCCTTGTTGATATACTTTAAGTGTGTAAAGAGAGATATGCAAGGGTTTATATAGAAACAAAAAGTCATGGGAAAACTCTTTAAGCTCTGTCCCCTCCTCGGATATTCAGATCGAAAAGCTCTGTCCCTTAAAAACGCTTATCCTCCTGATATTTAGCTCTGTCCCCAATAATGCGCATAAACAGCTATTTTCACCACTGATATTTAGCTCTGTCCCCGTTTCTCCCGGGAATTTACGGTTTTAGATTTCTCCGGCATTCATCTTTTTACGGATATTTTTCCATAACGGCATAAACTGGTTCATAAGACGATAAAAATTACGGTTATGCGAAGGCTCAATAAGATGTATCATTTCATGAACAACAACATATTCCAGACATTCGGGAGGCTTTTTTGCGAGTTCAGTATTGAGCCGTATTGTGTGCCGGCCATAGTTGCAGCTTCCCCAATGGGACTTCATTTTTCGCAAATATAGTTTCTTAATCTGCACCCCGATACGGGGTTCCCATTTTTTAATAATCTCAGGAGCGGCTTCTTGGAGTATACGGTGATACCATTTATCTAAAAACTCCTGCCTTTTTGCTTTTGTACTATCAGGACGAATATACATCTGCATACACCCGTCTTTTAGTACCACCTTAGGGTGACCCGCCCGTTCTACAAGCTCAAATTTATAGGCCATACCCCAGACATAATGGGTTTCATGGTTCTCTAGACGGTTCTTGGTTCCGGGACGGATACGATATTTAGCCCGGTGTTTTTCTATCCATTGCAGTTTGGAGGCCGCAAAATCCCGAATGTATTCGGCACTCGTATGGAGAGGCGCTGAAATACACACCCTGCCATCAGGAGGATATACAGTAAGGCGGAGATTCTTGACCTGTTTATACGCTACCTCAATTCGGATATTTCCCAACAAAAAATCCGGCATTTCAGCCTGCTATTCCCAGGGGTATAAAATTCCTATGATGGTTTCCCGTCATAATGAGACAATAATATATGATATGTCTCTAATACAAGAGACGACACGGCATCTATAATTTCCCGATTACCTGATATAAAATGCCATAATCCCCCATATTCCCATTCATCTGCCCTGTAAACAAGCTGTGCGTCCACCGGATTCTGGGCAACATATAAAAAAGCATAAAGAAATTCGTTAAAGTTGTTAATTATTTTTGAAAAAAACCGTTCCCCCCACACATGACCGGTCACAAAATGCTTCCGGTTCCATGCCATGGCGAATACGCTGAGAATCCATTGCATGATACCGGACAAAGATTCATCACAGTCCGGACGGATTATGAGATGAATATGGTTGCCCATAATGCAAAAATTGTAGATTTGAAAACGGAACTTCTTTTTAGCCCGTTTCATGGTATTGAGAAAGAGGGTTCGCATAGCGGTACAGTGCATAACCATCTCCCGTCTGTTTGCCCTGGCAGTGACATGATAGGTCGCGCCGGTTTTAAGAATTCTATTGTGTCTCATACCTCTATATATGGGGAAACTATGCGAATTTGCTTTAATGAGTTGTTCGAAAATTTCATTTTTTTGTCGAAATAGGGTTCGCTAACAACCCAACCGCTTAAAAACAACCAAAAGCGCGGATTTTTGGAGATCTTCGGCTTTTAGCTCTGTCCCCGAATTGGAATTGCGAGAAACTATCCTGGGGACAGAGCTCAATTCTTGAGCTGAACGCCTCCCAATTAATGCCAAGTAAGACCTTGCCATGTATCCCCCCTCCGGCTATAGTTATTTTTATGGAAGAATTGAAGCGGACAACGAATTGTGGCGCCCTGCGGAAGGCCGATGCGGGAAGAAACGTTACATTAAATGGCTGGATACACCGAAAACGGGATCATGGGGGCATCTCTTTTATCAACCTTCGGGATCGGTATGGGATAACTCAGGTAATAGTAGACCAGGATGCCCCGGAGGAATTGGTTTCTCTGACCGGGGAACTTCGGAATGAATACTGTATCGCTGTAGAGGGAACTGTCCGAATCCGGCCGGATTCCATGATAAATCCCGAAATGAGTACCGGTGAAATTGAGGTAGTTGCGGATAGACTTGTCATATTAAGCCGTTCTGAGATGCTTCCCTTCCAGATAGGTGAGGAGTCTGAAGCCAAGGAAGAGCTGCGCCTTACCTACCGGTACCTGGATCTCCGGTCTGCGGGCATGCAGAAACGGATAAAACTCAGAAATGATGTAAGCTTTGCGGTCAGGGAGTGGCTAATCGGCCAAGGCTTTTTTGAGATTGAGACCCCTACGTTTATCAAATCCACCCCTGAAGGCGCCAGGGACTATTTAGTCCCCTCCCGCTTATATCCGGGCAAATTCTATGCCCTTCCCCAATCACCCCAGCTTTACAAGCAGATCCTCATGGTCGCGGGGTTCGATAAATATTTCCAAATAGCCCGTTGTTACCGGGATGAAGATGCCCGGGGTGATCGGCAGCCTGAATTTACCCAAATAGATATAGAAATGTCTTTTGTAAGCCGGGATGATATCCTCAGCATGCTTGAAGGGCTCTTGGGATACGTATTCAAAAAGACCCTGGCACGGGAACTCCCCGCTCAATTCAGACGGCTCTCCTATGATGAGGCCATGGAACTCTATGGGACCGATAAGCCGGACTGCCGTTTTGATATGTTACTCCAGGATTTTGGCCCCTATGTGGCGGAAGGAAATTGCCAGGCCTTTAAAGATGCCCTGGCCGCCGGAGATGCAGATAAAGCCGTGGCCGCAGCCAAGGGAATTACCATAACCGGTGGCGGGGTAAAAGCCCTGGTAGTACCAGGAAAAGCTGATTATTCCCGAAGACAGATTGAAGACCTTGAAGCCCATGCAAAAATATATAAAGCCAAGGGCTTGGCTTGGATGAAAGTTGCGGGAACCGAAACCGCTCCGATCCTGGAAGGCGGAATATCGAAATTTTTTGGGGACAGAGCTGATAACGGAATTGAATCCAATAACAATTTTGGGGACAGAGCTGAAAAAAGCAACGTCCCCAACGCCTCTAAGATTATTTCCGGGCTTGGGGCAAAACTCGGAGACCTGATCCTCTTTGTCGCCGATTCTCAAAGGAAAGTCGCCAACACCGCTTTGGGAGCGGTACGCTCAAAACTTGGCCGCGATCTGGAGCTCTGTCCCCCGGATCGCTTCGAATTCGTTTGGATTGTGGATTTCCCCCTCTTCGAATATAACGAACTCGAGAACCATTGGGATGCCGCCCATCATATGTTTTCATGGCCCCAGGATAAATACCATGCCACTATGGAACAGGACCCCGGTTCTGTGAAGGGAGACCTCTATGATCTTGTTCTCAATGGCTATGAACTCGCTTCCGGATCCATCCGTATTCATGATCCGGAACTCCAAAAAAGGATTTTTAAGATCCTGGGCTTTGACCCCGCAGAGGCGGAAGAGAAATTCGGATTCCTTATTCAAGCCTTCAAATATGGCGCCCCACCCCACGGCGGTATAGCGCCGGGCTTGGATCGCCTGGTCATGCTTATGGCCGGAGAAACCTCCATTAAGGAGGTCATTGCGTTCCCCAAGAACTCCTTTGCCATAAATCCCATGGACGATAGTCCAAGCGAGGTAGAGCAGAAACAGCTTGATGAACTCCATCTTGCCATTATACAAAATAACGGGGACAGAGCTTAAAAAGTGAAGGAGGATAACGGGGACAGAGCCCGGAGCTTGAAAGAATATCTCAATCTGACATGGACTTTCTTCAAAATGGGCTGCGTCAGCTTCGGCGGCGGCTATGCCATGCTCCCCATCATTGAGCGGGAAATAGTAGAACGAAAGAAATGGGCCGCCATGGACGAGGTGATGGATTATTTTGCCATAGGACAAGTCACGCCGGGGGTAATAGCGGTTAATGTTTCGACCTTTATCGGAATCAAAAAAAAGGGAATCCCCGGAGGAATCCTTACCACCCTGGGTTTTATACTGCCTTCCCTCATCATCATCACCCTTATTGCCGTGTTTCTCAAAAATTTCTCCCATATCCCCCTGGTTCGGTATGCCTTTGGGGGTATCAGGATAGCGGTGGGCGCCCTTATCCTGGATACGGTGATAAAACTTTTTAAGAGGGCTGTTGGGGACTGGAAGGCCCTCGCCATTTGTATCGCCGCATTTGTGCTTTCAGCGGTATTCCGCGCCTCCCCGGTATTGCTGGTTATTTCCGCGGGAATCACCGGGTTTCTCCTCCATAGGCCCCGTAAGAAGGGAACCGCGTGATCCTCCTGATCCTTTTCGCCGAATTTTTCAAGATAGGCCTCTTCTCCGTAGGCGGAGGTTTGGCGACCCTGCCCTTTCTCTACCAATTAGCAGATAAGTATGAATGGTTCAGCTATGAATCCATAATGGACATGATCGCGATCTCCGAATCAAGCCCCGGCGCTATCGGCGTCAACATGGCGACCTATACCGGTTTCCAGTGTTCGGGAATCCCCGGCGCAATTATCGCAACCCTGGGACTGGTAAGCCCCTCCATAATCGTTATTATGATTGTCGCAAGGATCCTTCTGGCCTTTAAAGAAAGCGCCCCCGTGCAGGCGGTCTTTTCCGGCCTCCGCCCTGCGGCCACGGGACTCATCGCCGCTGCGGGGTTTGGGGTAATATGGCTGTCGTTGTACAACGACGCCGCTTCGGCCTGGTACGAAATACTCCGCTGGCGGGAAGCGCTCCTCTTTGCGATCCTGTTTCTGCTTATCAGGACACTAAAAAAGCACCCCGTCGTATATATAGCCATCGCGGGCATTGCGGGCATGGTATTGAAATTATAGCAGCCTGACCCCGCGGGTCCCCATGATCCCCCTCCCCCGCCGCCTATAGAAGTTTGGGGTCCTGCTTATCTATTACCGGCTCATTGGGCGGCCTCAACCAGGGATTTGAATTCCTTTTCATCCAGGGATTCCTTTTCCAAAAGCCGGGCGGCCACGGTGTCCAGGATGTTCCGGTTCCGGCCCAGGGCCTCCTTTACCGAACCATACCGCCGTTCCACAATATGGGCTATCTCCTCATCAATATACTGTTGGGTCGCCTCGGAATATTCCCGGTGCAAGAGGGGCTCCTGGCTTTGGGGGCCCAGCATACCGGCCCCCCGCTGGGTCAGCGCTACGTGCTTAAACCGGCTGCTCATACCATAATCGGTAATCATCTTCCGGGCGATATCCGTAGCCTTGGTCAGATCGTTGGCGGCGCCGGTGGAGATTTTGCCAAAGACCAGGTCTTCCGCCGCCCGGCCGCCCAGGAGGACGTCGATCTTCCCCAGGAGTTCATCCTCGGTCATAAGGTAGCGGTCCTCCACAGGCATCTGGAGGGTATAGCCCAGGGCGCCGAATCCCCGGGGAACAATCGATATCTTCTGTACCGGATCAGAACCGGGGGTAAAGGCCGCCACCAGGGCATGGCCGGTTTCGTGGAAGGCCACAATACGGCGCTCTTCATCGGAGATGATGCGGTTTTTCTTCTGCAGGCCCGCCACGGTTTTCTCAATAGCCTCCTCAAAATCCTTCTGGGCCACCAGAACCCGGCCTCCCCGAACCGCCAGCAGGGCGGCCTCGTTTACGATATTCGCCAAATCCGCGCCCACAAAACCCGAGGTTCCCCGGGCCACCGCGGCGAGATCCACCTGGGGAGAAAGCTTTACCGCCTTGGCGTGGATCTTCAGGATCGCCTCCCGGCCTTTAAGGTCCGGCCTGTCCACCAGAACCTGGCGGTCAAAGCGGCCGGGCCGGAGCAGGGCCGGGTCCAGCACATCCGGCCGGTTGGTGGCCGCCAGGATGATAAGACCGCTGGTAGCGTCAAAGCCGTCCATCTCTACCAATAGCTGATTCAGGGTCTGTTCCCGCTCATCGTTACCGCCGGCGATATTGTTGATCCGGCTCTTGCCGATGGCGTCTAATTCATCAATAAAAATGATGCAGGGGGCCTTTTCCCGGGCCTGCTTAAAAAGATCCCGCACCCGGGCGGCCCCGACCCCCACAAACATCTCCACAAAATCGGCGCCGCTCATGCGGAAAAAGGGCACCTCCGCCTCTCCCGCCACGGCCCGGGCCAGCAAGGTTTTTCCCGTGCCCGGGGGCCCCACCAGAAGCACCCCTTTGGGGATCTTGCCCCCAATATCCGTATACTTCTTGGGGTTCTTTAAAAAATCCACCACCTCTACCAGTTCTTCCTTGGCCTCGTCAACCCCGGCCACATCGGGGAAACGGGTGACAATATCCCCCTCGGCGACGATCACCGCCCGGTTCTGGCCCACCGAGAGGACATTCCCCCCCATATTCCCCAGGCGCTTCATGACAAAACGCCAAATAAAGAAAAAGAAAGCGATGGGAAGCACCCAGCTAAAGATAAGATTGAGAACCGTGCTCCCCTCCCGGGAAACCGCGTAATAGGAGACCCCCCGTTCATCCATCAGCTTGATAATTTCCGGATCATTGATGGGAACCGTCCGATAGGCCTCCTGATGGGAAGCGGCATAGGGACTACGAAGGGAGGGCGCCACCGGAGAGGACGGACGGAGGGTGGTGTAACCGGTAAAATAAGAATCCGTTAATTCCACCCGTTTAATTTCACCGGAGACGATCTTCTGCTTAAATTCAGAAAAGTCGATGGTGGGATTGACCCGGTTCAGGAATACATAGTTAAACAGACTCATCCCTACGACCAGAATAAGAACATAGATGATAGAAAATCGCCATCCCCCAAACCGTTTGGGATCCGGTAATTTGGGCCCGCCAAAGGGAAACTGGGGTCCTGAGTTTTTAGGCTTTTTTCTGTCTTTCTGATCATTCCGGCGGTCACCCATTCAATGCTCCTCAAACTTTCAAACTTTCAATATCAATAACTAATATCTATCTTTTATCAGGCATATTCAATATATTTCTTATAACAATACGTTTATCTTGAATATAATATAGATATATTGTCTTTTACGATAAGGGGAACCACTATGACCGGCAAGGAACTGCTTGAACATCTTAAAACCGATAAGGCCTCGGAGATCTTTCAGAAACTCTATGGTCCCGAGGGCCTTGAATCCGCCCGGCGCAGGTACGCAAGTTTGATAGAAGGCCTTCTGCGGGACGGGCCGGAGGGTTTTCCGGCCCGGGACTTTCCGGAAACCGCCGGGAATCTCCGGGTCTTTTCCGCCCCGGGCCGTACCGAGCTGGGGGGGAACCATACGGACCACAACCAGGGGAAGGTCCTGGCCGCCTCCATCCAATTAGACTCGGTGGCCATCGTGGCTCCCCGCAGGGACAAACGGGTCCTCTTCCGTTCCGCCGCCTATCCCGATGTGGCGGTGGACCTTTCGGACCTGGCCCCCCGGCAGGAAGAAAGAGGGACCACCGAATCCCTGGTCCGGGGTATCGCCGCAGAACTGGCCAACCGGGGGGTATCCGTGGGGGGCTTTACCGCCAATGCGGCCTCCACGGTGCTTCCCGGTTCGGGGCTCTCCTCCTCTGCGGCGGTGGAGGTCCTCCTTGGGCGGATCTTCGACAGCCTTTACGCCGGCGGGAAGCGGTCCGCCCTGGAAATAGCCCAGATAGGCCAGATAGCGGAGAATGACTATTTTGGGAAACCCTCGGGGCTCATGGACCAGGCCGCCTGTGCTTCCGGCGGGGCCGTGGCCATCGACTTTGGGGATATCGAATATCCCCTGGTAACCCAGGTAGATTTTGATCTGGCCGCCGTGGGTTATGCCCTTTGCGTGGTGGATACCCATGGAAGCCATGCGGACCTGACCCCGGATTATGCGGCGGTCCCCGAAGAAATGCGGGCCCTGGCCCGCTTCTTCGGCAAAACCGTACTCCGGGAACTCACGGTAGAAGAGGTCCTGGGCAGGGCGGCGGATATCAGAAAAGCCGCCGGGGACCGGGCGCTGCTTAGGGCCCTCCATTTCTTCCGGGAAAATGAGCGGGTGGACGCCATGCTGGCGGCCCTGGAAAAGGTCAACGCCGGCCAGGGCAAAGAAATTAACCTCTGGGCCTTCTTTAACTACCTGGATCAGGTCAACCAGTCCGGGGATTCTTCCTGGGAACTGTTACAGAACATCTACTCCCCCAAAAACCCGGCGGAACAAGGCATAGCCCTGGCCCTGGCCCTGACCAGGGAATTTTTTGATACCGCGGTCACCGGCGTTTACGGTACCCCCGGGGAGAGTATCATGGGGGCCTGCCGGGTCCATGGCGGGGGTTTTGCCGGAACCATCCAGGCCTATATCCCCCTGGACTGCGTAGACGGGTACCGGGAAAAAATGGAGGCCCTTTTCGGGGCCGGGGCGGTAAGGGTCCTGCGGATCCGCCCGGTGGGGGCGGTGGAACTGAAGCTTTAGCCCAGTCCGGGAGCTTCCGCGGCGGGGCCGGAAACCCCGGTAATTTTCTGTGTACCGGTGAAGCTGCCGTAATGTATCCCGGATAAAGGGTACATGCTTTTGCCCTGCCGGGTCCGCCCAAAATGTTGACTTTCATACTTGCCTCGTCTATCATTTATTAAAAGAACTTCTGATAGATTCGTTTGCGGGGGTTTTCTTTGGTGGTTTTGCCGAACCGCCGGAAATTCCGGCCGGTTTCCGGAGGCTTCCTTAATCCGGTTTTATTTTTTATAAAGGAGAAGTTGATATGTCTAAAAAAGCCCTCTTGTTATTGCTGAGTATTGTTTTTGCCCTGGCCGCATGCGCCACCCCGGCGCCTCCGCCGGAACCGCCGCCTGCCCCCCCGGCGCCTCCTCCTCCGCCGCCGCCGCCCCCGGTAGTAGAACCCGAGGCTCCTCCCCCGGATACGGCGGGCCCGGTATTAGGCTTTAGTACGCCGGTAAAATACTTTAGCCCCGATAACGACGGGGTTGACGATGTGCTTTATGTACAGTTGATGGTTGAAGATGAGTCCCCCATTGCAAGCTGGAATATCGAAATTCGGGAACCCCAGCCTCCCTATCTGTTGTTTTATCAGATCGGCGGCGAAGGGGCTCCCCCTGCGGAACTGACCTGGGACGGGCGGAGTTCTTCCGGCGAGTTGGTCCAATCGGCCTCGGACTATCCCTTTACCTTTACGGTAACCGATTCCCTGGGGAATGTCTCTGTTTTGGAGGGCTTGATCGAGGTAGACGTTCTGGTTATCCGGGAGGGGGATCAGCTTAGGGTCCAGGTCCCGTCAATCGTTTTTAGCGCCAACGCGGGGAACTTCGACGGCCTTGCCCCGGATATAGCGGAAAACAACGAGCGCATTCTTCGGCGCATTGCGGAGGTCCTCAATAAATTTGTCACCTACCAGGTCAAGGTCGAAGGCCATGCGAATCCCACGGCCCGGACAGCCCGGGAAGCGGAGAGGGAGGAGGCCAGCGAACTAAAGCCCCTGAGCGAACTGCGGGCCAGGGCCGTGGTGGGCAAATTGATCGAGTTTGGCGTAGCCGCCAATCGTCTTAGCTCTGTGGGCATGGGCGGTACCCGTCCGGTGATTCAGTTGGATGATCGGGACAACTGGTGGAAAAACCGCCGGGTTGAATTTATCCTGATTCGGTAAATATCCGGGCTGTCCCCCAAAGGG
>JAISOR010000268.1 GCA_031275535.1 Treponema sp.
TTAATGGAAACCTTTTCCTGGACATCCTATACGGTAAAGAAGGGGGATTCGGTATCCGGAATCGCCGCGGCCCATGCCATTTCCATGGACGCCATTATCGCCTCTAACGGCATCTCCAACGCCCGGCGGCTCCGGGAAGGGGAAGGGATCAGGATTCCCAACATGGACGGGATCCCCTATACGGTAAAGAAGGGCGACAGCCTCTCGCAGATATCCTCCCGGATGGGCGTGCCCCTGGAGACCATTTTGGACGCCAACGACATTCAAAGCGATACTATCAGCGCCGGTACGGTGCTTTTTATCCCCGGCGCAAAAATGCGGACCGAGGACCTCAAGCTTGCCCTGGGGGAACTCTTTATCTACCCCATCCGGGGACGGCTTACCTCTCCCTACGGGTGGCGGCTGGATCCCATCAGCGGGGTCAGACGGTACCATGCGGCGGTGGATTTAGCGGCCGCCCTGGGGACTCCCATTAAGGCCGCCATGGACGGGAAGGTTTCTTCGGTGGGGTTTAATTCTACCTATGGTAAGTTTATCATCCTGAGCCATGCTAATGGGTATCAGACCCTGTACGCCCACATGAACCTTACTTCGGTAAACCAGGGCGATTATGTGCAGCAGGGTGCAAAGATCGGCGAAGTGGGTAATACCGGCTATAGTACGGGGCCCCACCTTCATTTTGCCGTATATAAAAACGGCAGGGCGGTTAATCCCCTTGAATTTCTTAATTCCTAAGGCTAAAATGTATACAACTGTTTTAAAAAAAGTTATACGGGGAATTTCATAAAAGCATTTTTTGCCCGGAACGGGAGGTTCCATGCGTAAGCTTGTTTTCATTCTTATTGCGTTTATTGCGGCGGTGACGTTTATCAAGGCTTTTGATAATACTAATACTCAATCGGTGGATGTATTTGAAGCGATTGCTCCAAATCAACCTTGATCATGAATCATACCGATAAAACCGGCGACAGGGCGGCGATACTTTCTGATAATTCATCCTTTGAAACGGTACTGGACGAAACCTGCGACCGTCTCCGGGATAAAAAAATACAACATTCCATCCGGCGAATCCGCTTATTGGAGGAGGTCCTCGGTAATTTGGAGGATGAACTGGAAGCCATGATTCGGAGCGTGCCGGATAGATGATGAAAAACCCCGTTCCCCTGTGGTTATTGATCATTGGTCTGTGCTTTTCCCCCCCAAGGATCGCCGCTAAGGTAAGCTTTAGCGGCCTTGACCTGTCCGGCGATGACCGGCTGCTCTTCCGGGCCGACTCGGATGCCGATGGCTCCCCCCGGCAAAGCGCCCTTTTTGTCTCCCGGCTGACCGATCTTTCCCTCCGGCAGCTCACCGCCTTTCCCGAAAAGATGGACCTTCTTGAAAACGGCAGGGTCCTACAGGTTCGGAACGCCTTTGGCGCCCTGCGGATCCCCGTTGCCGGGGGGCTTCCCCGGAGTATCCGGGGCTTCCCCTCCTTTGCGGAGGGCGCCCCGGCGGCGGGGGGCCGGGTCGAGGGGATGGCCGCCTCGGGGGATGGGAAATGGGTCCTCTATGTGGAGCCCGTTACCGCCGCTTACGGTAATCTGGTATTGATCGATACCGCCACCGGCATCCGGACCCATGTCTCCTCCGATGTGGAACGGCCGGGCGCCTATTTCCCCGCCTGCTGGAGCCCCGATTCCCGGGTCTTTGTCTATGCCCGGAGCGGCAGGCTCTACTACCAAACGATCAACATCTCCGCGGTCCCCGCGGTGGATGAGCGGTATCGCTTAATCGGCGAGGGGGCTGTCAATTCCGTATATTGGGGCCAGGCGGGTGATTTTTTCTATATGCGGGGTTCCACGGTATACCGGGTCCGCGGTTCGGAAATTTTTGTCCGGGCCCTCTATGCGAATTTCCTTGAAATAGGAACCGTGGCGGGTACAATCCCCCTGGAATTTGATCCTAACTTTGACGCCTTCTGGGTGGCCCCGGATTCACGGTCCATCCTGCTTTCCAAGGGGGGCCGGAATATTTTTTATTATCCCCTGGGATCTGATGATGATAATGAGACCCGGATATCCTCCCTGCCTTACCTGATGGTGCCCCGGTCCTGTTTTAAGCTGGGCGTGTTGTGGTCCCCCGGCGGCGAGGTCACGGTTATTGCCTCGGTGCCCCAAAAAAACGGGACCGGGGCGCTGGCCTACCGTCTGAATATCCGGGACGGCGGGACGGAGGTGGTATTTGCGCCCCTCTCCGCCCCGGTGGGGCCCAACGCCGCCCTTTCCCCCGACGGAAGGCGGGCCCTTTTATGGGGGCCGGGGGGCGTGGTCCTGTATGATTATATCAACTGGAAAATTTTAGGCACCATCAGCGAGCGGCCCGCCTTTTCGTGCCTCTGGACGGGGAATGAGGAATTTATCACCGGCGACGAATTGCGGATTGAACGGATCCGGCTCTCCGGTTCCGGGGAGCCCGGGGGCGCGCGGAGCCTCATCTGCATTGCCGCGGTTTCGGACTTTGCCTTTGAGGATAGGGGCCCGCGGATAGCTGCCAGAAACGGGGACCGCTGGTTTGCTACGGATGGGAATAATTCCTGGGTGGAGGTGAACAGTCCCGCCTTACGGGAGGCCTCCATGACTTCCGGCCGTTACCGGGTATATTTGGAAAGGCAGAGTTCCGGCCCCTATGAGAATCTTCCCATGATTCGGAATACCGCTTCGGTAGGCACCGCTTCGCTGCTGCCGGCGATAGAAGTGCGGGAAGCCGCGCCCGGGGAGCGGCTTGTATCGGGCAACGCCGCTCCGGCGTCCTCCCCGGCGGGGGCTTTGTTTACCCATGGCAAGCGGGAGGGACTGCGGGAGGTGGGCCTGGCCTTTGATCTTTACGATGACGCCGCGGGCCTGCCGGGGGTCCTGGACGCCTTGAACCGTTTCGGCGTCCGGGCGACCTTTTTCCTGAACGGCGAATTTATCCGGCGCCACCCTTCGGCGGCCAGGGATATTGTGGAAGCGGGGCATGAAACGGCATCCATGTTCTTTGCCCCCATAGACCTCTCCGACGCCCGGTACCGTATTGATCGGGACTTTATTTCCCGGGGCCTTGCCCGGAATGAGGATGAATTTTACCGGGCCTCGGGGGCCGAGCTTGGCCTCCTCTGGCACGCCCCCTATTATGCGGCTTCCCCGGATATCATCGCCGCGGCCCAGGCGGTGGGATACAAAACCGTGGGCCGGGATGTGGACCCCATGGACTGGGTCCTCCGGGATGAGGCAAAGCGGATATCCGTGTCCCAGTATTCCGCTTCGGATATGATCGATCTCATCATGGACAGCAAGCAGCCCGGTTCAATCATCCCCATCCGGCTGGGCCTCCTTCCCGGCGGACGGAATGATTACCTTTTCAACCGCATTGATGTACTTTTGGACGCCCTGATCCGCTCCGGTTACGGGGTGGTTCCGGTCTCCACGGTGATTGAACACGCCCGGTAAACTTTCATAGCGAAAGGAATGTAAAGTGGGTGATTTTTTTAAATTTATGTTGAAAAATTATATATATTTGGAGACTTTTCACTCTCAACCATGCTAAAACAGGGGGAGTATCATGTCCTTTGTAAAAGTGCTTTTGGGGATGTTTTTTGTTTCTCTTTTCTCATGTTATTCAAATCCAAAAAACATAAATAATTCGATAAATTATTCTGGTATTATTTCGTCTCAAAGGGTGATTCATGGTATTGGAATTGAAATTTTTAATAAAAAGATTGCAACATTAATACAGGAGATGAACAATGAGATTGTTCAAAATAACGGTGAAATAATACAAGAGCGTATTGAAAATATAAACACGTATATCATAGACATAAGAATGCGAAGAAGTAATATTATCAATTTTATTGAGAAAGTCAAGACCTTTGGAATTGTAATTAATGAAAACATAAGCGGTGGCGACGATATAGAAAGGTATATTAATGACGATGAAATGCAATTAAATAATATTAAAAACATGCTGGAAAAATATAATGAATTATTGAAAAATGCAAATAGTATTACTGCTGTTTTAGCATTGGAAAAAGAAATAAATAATGCAAATATGGATATAGAAAGATTGGAAAGAAACAGAACAGAAAGGATGTCACGCATTGAATATGTTACTATAACAATAGTAA
>JAISOR010000042.1 GCA_031275535.1 Treponema sp.
TGATGCCACCTCACCAGGTTTTTCTCCAGGGCAACGTCATTTAATTTCAAATCGTTGAGAAATGGCCAGGATTGAAGAAGTTTTAACCGCCAAATCGAATAAGTCGAATACGTTTTTAGGACAATACCCTCTTTTCTCCTTCCTTTTTCGACTTCGAACCTTTGGTTCGATTTGACTTTGTGGTAAAATTTTTTTCAGAAATATCACGGATTTTAGTGGATCTTTGAGGTGGAACAAGTAAATGACGTTGCCCTGGCCTGTCAGCTTGTGGGATATCACCATTATAGCTAGAATAAAGGCGAACCGGTATCCTATCCCCTGTATTGAGGAGTTTCCATGCCTATTGGTGATACTAGCCTGATTAGACGGGTCTATGTTGAGAAAAAACCCGGCTTTGATATTGAGGCCCGGCGGCTGCGGTCGGAAATTGCGGACTTTCTGGGGGGCCAGTACCCCGAGTTAAGCCGCCTGCGGGGGCTTCGGATCCTCCACCGCTACGATACGGCCCATCTTGATGAGGGGCAATTCAAGGCCGCGGTGGGTCTGGTTTTTTCCGAACCCCAATGCGACCGGGTGTTTTACGGTTCCGCGGTACCGGCGGGGGAAAAAGACCGGTACTTCGGGATAGAGTATGTGCCGGGCCAGTACAACCAGCGGGCCGATTCGGCGGAACAGTGCGTGGAACTGGCGGTGGGGGTAAAACCGGTGGTAAAAACCGCCCGGATCTATATCCTGGAGCCCGGCGGGGAGCCCCTTTCGGATGCGGCCCTGGAGGGGGTAAAACGGTACCTCATCAATCCTGTGGATTCCCGGGAAGCCCCGGAGGACAGGCCCCTTTCCCTGGAAGACGCCGGCGCCGACGCCCCGGAGGTGCCCGTGCTGGCGGGCTTCTCCGGGGCCGGCCCCCGGGCCCTGGGGGACATAGCCCAAAAGTACGGCCTTGCCATGTCCCCGGAGGACCTTTTATTTTGCCAAAAATACTTTGCGGAGACCCGCCGGGACCCCACCCTGGCGGAACTCCGGGTCCTGGATACCTACTGGTCCGATCACTGCCGGCATACCACCTTTACCACCGCGCTTGAGGATATTGAGGTTGATGAGGGCCCCCTGGCCCCGGCCCTGCGGCGGGCTCTGTCCCTCTATGAAGGGGCCCGGCGGGAAGTATACGGCGAAGCCGCGGCCCGGAAGCGGCCCAGCCTTATGGATCTGGCCACCATTGGAACCAGGGTCCTTAAAAAAAGGGGGCTCCTGCCGGATCTGGATGAGTCCAAGGAGATCAACGCCTGTTCCATCCGGGTCCGGGCGGAATTCGGCGATCATACTTCCGAGCCCTGGCTTCTCCTCTTTAAGAACGAGACCCACAATCATCCCACCGAAATTGAACCCTTTGGAGGGGCGGCGACCTGCCTGGGGGGCGCTATCCGGGATCCCCTGTCCGGGAGGGCCTATGTATACCAGGCCATGCGGATCTCCGGCGGCGGGGACCCCCGGAGCAGCCTGGGCGACACCCTGCCGGGGAAGCTGCCCCAGATCAAGATAGCCAGGGAAGCGGCGGCGGGCTATTCCTCCTACGGGAACCAGATTGGCCTGGCCACGGGATTGGTGGCGGAATACTACCATCCGGGCTTTCTCGCAAAACGGCTGGAACTGGGGGCGGTTATCGCGGCGGCGCCGGAAGGCATGGTACGCCGGGAAGACCCGGCTCCGGGAGACCTGGTTATCCTGGTAGGAGGTAAAACCGGCCGGGACGGCATGGGGGGGGCCACGGGTTCATCCAAGGTACATACCGGCGAATCGGTGGGAAGCGCCGGCGCGGAGGTGCAGAAGGGGAATCCGGTGGAGGAACGGAAGCTCCAGCGCCTTTTCAGGAACCCCGCAGTAACCCGGCTTATCAAACGGTGTAACGATTTCGGCGCCGGGGGCGTGTCGGTGGCGGTGGGGGAATTGGCCGGAGGGCTTGATATCAACCTGGATGCGGTACCCAAGAAATATGCCGGCCTTGACGGCATTGAACTGGCCATTTCCGAATCCCAGGAACGGATGGCCCTGGTATGCGATCCCGATGATGCGGATGCCCTGATAGCCTATGCCGCGGCGGAAAACCTGGAAGCGGTGGTTATCGCAAAGGTTTCAGGAGGGGCGTCCCCCGAAGATTCCGCCCCCCGGCTCCGCATGACCTGGCGGGGAAAACCCATTGTGGACCTTTCCCGGCAATTTTTAGATTCCCACGGCGCCCCACGGTCCGCGTCGGCAAGGCTGGCCGGTACGGCGGAAACTTCCCGGCCGGCTCTGTCCCCGCGGGCTCTGTCCCCGGAAACTGCCCCCCCGGGTGTTCTGCTGGACAGGCTGGAACGGGAACTGGCGTCCCTCCGCAGCGGGAGCCGCCGGGGCCTCCAGGAACGGTTTGACGGTTCCATCGGGGCGGCCTCGGTACTTTTCCCCTGGGGGGGCGCGGAACAGGGGACCCCGGAGTGCGGAATGGCGGCCCTGCTCCCCTCCCGGGAAAAAGAGAGCCGCACCGCCGGTCTGATGACCGCGGGCTTCGATCCGGTCCTGATGGAACGGAACCCCTATGGGGGAGCCAAGGGGGCCATCCGGGAAGCCCTGGCCCGGTTTGCCTGCCTGGGGGCCAATCCCTGGGGGGCCCGGCTTTCCCTCCAGGAATACTTTGAACGGATGGACACGCCCCGGGCCTGGGGGAAACCCCTGGCTGCCCTTCTGGGGGCCCTGGAAGCGGAACTAGCCCTGGGGGTCCCCGCCATAGGGGGCAAGGATTCCATGTCGGGCACCTACCGGGACGCGGTAAACCATATCGATCTGACGGTCCCCCCCACGCTGGCGGCCTTTGCCGCCGGGACGACCCCGGCCCGGGATCTGCGCTCCGGGGCATTAAGCGGAAGCGCGGGAAATACCATCCTCCTTTTCAGGCAATCCCCTGGGGAAGACGAATGGGACACCTTTAAAGCCAACATGAACGCCCTGGTAGCCCTGAGCGCCCAGGGCATAGTCCGCTCCGCGTATCCGATAGGCCCTGGCGGCGTCGCCGCAGCCCTGGCGGTAATGGCCTTTGGCAACATGACCGGAGTCGAAGCCGATGCGGAGGCCCTCCGATCCCTCCCGGACGACGCCTATCAGGGTTCGATCCTGGTGGAGATCGAAGGCGGGACCTTTTCATTTGGGGACAGAGCTCTCCCGGTTGGGGACAGAGCTGACCCGGCTGGAGACACAGTTCACCCTCCCCTCTGGGCCATAGCGGGCAGAACCCTTTCGGAACCCATATTCCGCATAGTCGATACCGGGGACAGAGCTGACCTGATTGGGGACAGAGCCCATCCCGGAGAAGCCGGGGACCCGGAAACCCAGGCCGAGGAGGTCCCCCTGGCGGTTTTGCGCCGGGCCTATGAATACCCGCTCTCCCAGGTCTTCCCCCAGACCTCCTCGGGGGAAACGGTGGCGGAAAAAGCCCCGGACAATCCTCCCATCGGGGCGGCGGAAGAGGCTATGGCAGCCCGGGCCGTTCCGGGAACAAGGGCGCGGACCGGGCCGTATATTGCCAGGGGCGCCGCTCCCCTGGTAGTGCTTCCGGTCTTTCCCGGTACCAACTGCGAGTGGGACATGGAACGGGCCTTTAGGAAGGCCGGGGGACGGACCCGGCTGGTCATATTCAGGAACCGGAGCCGGGAGGATATTATGGAATCCACCGGGGAATTGGCCGGGGCCATTGGGGAGGCCCAGATCGTGGCCCTGGCCGGGGGCTTTAGCGCCGGGGACGAACCCGACGGGTCGGGGAAATTCATCGCCAACGTGTTCCGGGCCCCCGCGGTGGCCGGGGCGCTCACCGCCTTTCTGGAAAAGCGGGACGGCCTTATGATCGGCATCTGTAACGGTTTCCAGGCCCTGATCAAACTGGGGCTGGTCCCCTATGGGACCTACCGCGGGGCGGATGAAACCATGCCCACCCTGAGCTTTAACCGCATCGGCCGCCATGTGTCCCGGATGATCCGGACCCGGACGCTGCCAAGCCCATCCCCATGGCTTTCCCTGGAAGCGCCGGGGACTATCCATGTGCTTCCGGTGAGCCACGGAGAGGGCCGCCTGGTTATCCGGGAAGAAGAGGGGGCCCGGCTTTTTAAGGCCGCGCAGGTTCCCTTCTGTTATGTTGATTCCCGGGGCCGGCCCACCATGGCGGAACCGGATAATCCCAACGGCTCCGATTTTGCCATCGAAGGCCTCACCAGCCCCGACGGCCGCATTCTGGGGAAAATGGCCCATTCCGAACGGTGCGGGGAATATGTGCATATCAATATTCCGGGAAACAAACGGCAGCGTCTCTTTGAAGCGGGGATTGGCTATTTCCGCTAGATTATCCTGCCGGACGCCGGGTACTACCGGCCAAAAAAGGGCAGCTTGCCGTATTTATGCCATTTCCCGGCGTTCCGCTTGCCCCCTTCCTCGATGATTTTGAAGATAAAGGCCGCAAAGTCCCGGTCTTCCCCGGCGTCGGACGC
>JAISOR010000070.1 GCA_031275535.1 Treponema sp.
GGTATTAGCGGAGATCCTGGGACCGCCTAAGGGAGTGTGAAGTGAAGAAAGTGTGGAGAGTGAAGAGTGAGGCGGTACTGCGGGGATCATGATATATTGAAGGGGTTTGGGGGAAATTACCCATATTATGCGAGGAACCTCCTCTTCCCCCCCTATAAGGAACGCCTGGGCAATTTCTTGGTATGTATTCGGGATACCCTGGAGAAAATGCACCGGTACGGTGGAGAAAAACCTTGATGGGGTGTCATCGAACCATGGTCCGGATGAAAAGCCATTGGGGGGACCCTCTGGGGGGTCCCCTATGGCTTTGACTCCGCCACGCCCTGAAAAGCACGTGATAACGTGTTGATGAAAAAAGGCAGCATCTCCCCCGCGCAAGCGGGTTCTTTAGGCCCCGTAAAAGCCGCTGTTCCGAAAAAGGCATCAGGCCGGACCCCAAGTAATTTCCTCACCGTACCGGTGTACCTCCATTTAAAGTATCGCGGATAAATAGTAAAGGCTTTTGCCCTGGTAGTTCGCCGGCTTAATTGGTACTGCCCAAAAGCGGCCCATATTCAACTTCATAGCGCCGGATCTGGGGATTATCCGGGGCCAGGGCCAGGGCCTGCTTAAGATAATACACCGCCCGGCGTTCATCCTTGCGGCGGTGGTAAATTTCAAACATGGCGATCAGGGCGTTGAGGTTTCGGGGATCCTCAAAAAGGCTTGACCGGAGATCGTTCATCAGGGACTCTTCGTTGTTCCTCAGGCGGCTGCGGAGGTAATAGTACCTGCTTTTCAGGCTTCCCCCGGCGGTGCTGTTCAGGCGGCTTTCTATCATCCGGCCGGCTTCGTCCTGCCGGCCCGTATCGATGAGGGCTGATATATAGGTAATTATCCCCTCTTCGTTGGAGGTGTCCCGCTCATAGAGTTCCCGGGCAAAGGAAAGGGCGGCGGCGTTGTTTCCCATACCCCGCTCCACCGTATAGGCCTGCAATAGATCCTGGGAGGAACGGCGCTCCGATAAAAGCCGATCCAGGTAAGGCCGGGCCTCCCGCCAGGCCTGCCGGCGTATGGCGTCCTGAAGGGCCAGGTTTATCACCGTGAGGGACGGGGACGGGGCACTCAGCAAACGCCGCAGAAGCTCCTGCCCTTCAGTCTGATCCTCGCTTCGGCTGGATTCCATAAGAAGCCGGGCGGCATAGACCGACGCTTCATCATCCACCGGGGATGACCGGAGGATGGACCGGAGGTAATTCAAGGCCGCATCCCGGTTCCGGTAGCCCTCGGCCTGGACCCGGGCCCGCAGAAACAGGTACAGGCGGTTATTGGCGTCTATGGAGGCATAGAGGTCCAGGGGCGCCTGGGCCTGGAGAAACTGCCCCTGTTCCACCAGTATATGGGCGCGCATAAGAATAAACTGGCCATCCCGGCTGTCCCGCTGGAGGATCTCCGCTATAGCCGGTTCTGCCCGGGACCAGTCCCGGCTGTTGTAGTACGCCAGGGCAAGCTGGCGTTTGATGGTCAGGTTGTCGGGGTACTGGATGACCAGATCCGAAAGCAGCCGGATCCCCTCCTGGGCCCGCCCCCCGGCGTTCAAGGTCCGGGCCAGGCCCAGGGCTGCGGGGTAACATTCCCGGGAGATATTATAGGCCCTGGCGTATTCCGCCGCCGCCTCCTCGGTACGGCCGGAGCGTTCATCAATAAGGCCAAGAAAAAAAGGGGCCAGCACCGAAGCGGTGTTCAATTTCTCCGCCCGCTGCAGATCCGGCAGGGCGCTCAAGAGCCGATCCTCCGCCAGGGACCTTGTTCCGGTTTCCGGGAGGAAGGCTAAAAAAGGCAGGGTCAGTTCAAGGTAATCCGTAGAATTTGAAGGAGCGGGAGTATAATTCCCCCGCTCCCCGTCTTTAAGGATCCTGGTATACCCGTGGGTCTGGGGCGGGTCCGGCGAGGGAAGCTGGGTCCGGACATCGGGATACAACTTTTGCAGCAGGGTCACCGTTACGGCGCTCATCATCCGGCCAAATTCGGAGCCCGTCAGATCCCGGGTTCGGATAAGATCCAGGGCCCGGATCAGGGACGAGGGAACCCCGCTTTCCACCAAAGAACGGATCTCGTCGGCTACCCCCCTGCCCGAGGGCTGCAGGAAGCCCGGTTCCTCCTCCGCCGGGGCCAGGCTCGGCAAAAGGGTCTCCTGAACCGCCGGAGTACCCCCGCAGGAAAGCAGCAGGACCCCGAGGAAAAGTATGCCTATCCCCCCCGCTGCCAGGCGGAGTGTTAATCCCGCGGGAAAATTAAACAGCGCTACTATCCGGGGGGAAAGACTACAGCCCGTGGAAGGACCGGGATACCTCACGGCTTAGGTTCCTCCGTATTATTTCTGGTGCCCAGGGCTATCAAAACCAGCACAAGCCCGGCCAGGACCACCAGGAAGGGCCACCACTCCAGTATGAATTGTTTAAAGGAAAAGGGCACCACATCAAACGAAAAAATCAACAACAGGCAGCCCAGGATCACAAAGGCCAGGGCGGGAACCACATAGCGGCTGCGGATCGCCCCGTACCGGCGCCACCCGGCGGGAACCAGGGCCAGGCCGGTAAAAACGGATAACAGGGGCCACCAGTGGGAGAGTTTTAGGGGGATGATCTTGAGGGCTACGAGAAAGAGAAAAAACCCCGCCTGGATAAGAAAGGCCGCAAAGAACATGTAAAGGGATCGTTTATTGAGCTTAATGGCAAAAACAGCGCAGAGCGCCCCGAGGATAACAAAAAAGAAGGCCCCCAGGACGGATAACCGGAGCCCGCCGGCAATGGTTCCCAGAAGAAAGGCACTACCCAGGACCATTAACAGAAGACCAATAATAAATATAAAACGCGCTACAATTCGACGGGCTGCATCTGAGTACATGCTATTAAGTATACCAAGACTCTCCTTCCCTTGCCAATGGGAAAGGGCTATGTTAGGATCAGCTTGTGAAAAAAATTGGCGGGAAAGGAGCAAAAAACCATCCGGTTCACATTTTTTTTGTTATCTCTTCGCTCAGCCTTATTTTGGGCTGCGGAAACCAGGGGCTCCAAACCGGGCCGGAAACGGTGGATCCCTATTATATAGCAGGAACAGAGGAGCAGGAAAAAACCTTTTACGATCTCTTTGGCCTTTTAGCGAATGAGGCGCGGTATGGGGAAGAACAATTCTCCGTAATCCGGGAGATAGCCAATGAATATGTCCGGCTAAAAGAATACGGCAAGCTGATCAACTTCCTCACCACCTGGACGGATAAACATCCGGAAGATCCCTACACCGCCTATTATCTGCTTATGACCGCCTACGCCTATATCAGGCAGGAGGCCTTTGCGGTGGCGGCCCTGTATTTCGATCGGATCGTTAAAAACTACCCCGATTTGACCGTCCGGGAAGAGTCTATCCACCTGATATGCCTTAATCAGCTCATCAATCTGGTGGATAATCCTGAACAGCGGGTCTGGTACTATCAGGAACTTATCTCCCGGTTTCCCGACAAAATAGACCTGGGGACCACCTACTTTATGCTGGGCCAGATCTATGAACAGATAGGAGAATGGAACGCCGCCATCCAGGCATATACCCAATTCATTCCATATTATGGGACCGTTATTCCCGGTTTCCCCGACGCGAATAATTATGCGAAACAGCTCGTGGATTTTAACAATTCCCCCAAGGACTGGACCTTTGAAAATGTAAACTCCCTGGTAAACGCTATTAAGACGGCCCTGGACGCGGGGAGCAGTTCCCGCCTGTGGCAGTGCCGGGCAAAGGTTAACTTCTTTGCCCGTTCCTGGGAGCAGGCAGATACGGATAATTCGGGGATGGTGGAATTCAACCTGTCGGATTTTATGATGGGGAACCGGATCCGCTATGCCACGGAGCTTGACGCCAGTTCCAATGCCAGCGAGGCCTACCTGCGAACCTGGGGATGGTCCCAGTATATCTCAACCTGGTATCTCTACTTCAGGAAGATCTACTTTCCCCCGGACCCGGAAATTCATGGCCGGTGGGAATGGGCGGGGGTCTATTATGGAGAAAAATTCTGATGTTCCGGCTTAAAAAGCAGGCCCTGGCGGGGGTCCTGATCCGGTTCCTGCTGGGATGTTCCCTCTTATCCGCGGCGGGGCCCGAACCGGCGGACCGGCCCCTGCGCCGGATTCGGGAGGACCCGCCGGCTCGTTTTAATCCGGCCCGGGCGGAAGCCGGGGAAGTCCCGGCGGGCCTTAGTATACCGGGGCTCGATAATGCCCTGACCCGGCAGTATATCCGTCAGTACTCCGGCGCCGGGGGGCTGGCCTGGCTCAAGGCGGTGATGGACCGGGGGGGCCCCTACCAGGCTTTTATCCGCCAGGAAATAGAAAAACGGAACCTGCCGCCGGAGCTGATCTATCTGCCCGTAATTGAATC
Organism: Treponema sp.; assembly: GCA_031275535.1. The sequence continues at coordinate 4,411 of JAISOR010000070.1, forward strand.
GGCATACCTGCCCACGGCGGTGAGTAAGTCCGGGGCCGTGGGGCTCTGGCAGTTTATGAAGAACAGCATAGGCCCCTTTGACATGCGGGTTACCACGTGGATGGATGAACGGATGGATTTCCGAAAATCCACCGAAGGGGCCCTTAGAAAGCTGGAAGAAAACTACCGGTATTTTGGGGACTGGCCCCTGGCCCTGGCGGCCTACAATGCGGGGCTCGGCGCCATAAGCCGGATTGTGCGGCAGACCGGGATCCGGGATTACTGGGTCCTTTCGGCAAACAAGCAGCTTAGGACCGAAACGGTTCACTATGTCCCCAAGCTACTGGCGGTGTCATACATTCTATCCAACTCCCGGCGTTTCGGGCTTGACCTTAGCTGGGCCGAGGATCCCCAGTGGACCCGGATCCCCGTGGACCGGCAGGTGGATCTGGATCTCTTGGCGGAACAGGCGGGGATCAACGGGGAGGCGCTCAAGCAGGGAAACCGGGAACTCCTCTTTTCCGTTACCCCCCCGGAGGCGGGATACGAGCTTAAGGTCCGGGCCGCCGACGCCGGGGCCATAGCCGCGGTTTTGGAACAAAGGGATATTCCCCTGATCAACTATTACTTTTATACCATCCAATCCGGGGACACCCTTTCCGTCCTGGCCCGGCACTACGGTATATCGGTGGAACAGATCCTGGCGGTGAACCCCGGTACGGAACCCCGGTTCCTTAGACCCGGCGCCCGGCTCCGGATCCCCGCCATAAAAGAGGTAAGCCCCTATCAAAGAGAGCGGACCGGCGGGGAGGACCGGGCCCCTGTGTTTGAGGGGAACCATCTGGTAAAACGGGGAGAAACCCTTTGGTCCATAGCCCTGGCCTACGACGTTGATCCCGAGTTTTTGGCGGAGGCCAATGGCATGGACCTTAACGATATCCTGCGCGAAGGAAGAAGCCTAAAAACGCCGATAAGAAAAGAGTGAATATGTGAGCTTGTTCTAAAACTCGGTTAGTTTTGGGACAGGCTCGTAAATATGTATAATATTGAAAGATCCGGCATCCCTAATTCGGCAGGACGGGGTTTCCGGGGTGGGGTGTAAGGTGTGGAGAGTTCTACGGTACAGCATGGTATTAATTTTGTTGGCTATGGCCGCCGCTCTTTATGCCCAGGATACCATGATCGATATTGGCGGGTCCGTTGAATGGGAACGGAGGGAGATCAACACCGCCCTTACCCTAAACCTGGCCCAAGCGGGGATCCGGCTGCCCAGCGGAAGGGCCCAGGCGGAAGAAATTATCAACAGCGAATACCTGCAGCTGATACAGCCCTTTCTGTTATCCATCCCCGTGGATTCATCAAATACGATAGCGGATCTCATGAACCGGGGAGAATTCTCCTCCCACCAGGCGGGGATCATCGCCCTGTCGGCCCGGAAGGTTCCGCCATCCCTGTCCGCGGACCTGACCTTTCTGTCTACCCTGTATACGATTGACCTTAAGCGCCTGAGTTCCGAATTGATCCAACACAGCCGGCCCATGGAAATAGCCCGGCCCCTTATCCCGGCGCCGGCGGCGGCCTATACGGGGATCATCATTATCGCCAATACCAGCCTGCCTGTTCACGGCAGAAACACCAGCAGCCTGCCCCTGCCCTGCCTGTTCCCCAAAATATGGGACACCGAAATGAACCTCATATACGAGCGGAATATGATGAACCCGGAAACGGCCCAAAGGGCGGGCCTGGTCCGCTATGTTCCGGAAAGCAGCGTCCTCTATTCCAGCCCCTCGGGGATAGCCCCGGACCTGATAGCCCTGGTGGGGGAGAATCCCCTGCGGATCATGGCCCGGGGGGTCTTTGGGCTCCGTCCGACGGACCCCATCATAGACCGGGCCGACGCGCTCCTCATCCTCTCATCCGAAGAAAACCGCCGGCTGCTCCGGGAAGGCCGGGTAGTCATGGTGCTGAACGAGGGGGTTTTAAAAAGCCCGTGGCAGAAATGAGCCTCCCCGGAGAAACCGCACCGGTACGGTGGAGAAAAACCTGGTGGGGTGTCATCGGACCAAGGTCCGGGGAGAAAACACTGAGGGGGTCCCTCCGGGGGAACCGCAAACCTCTGGTTTGATGTGTTTCCTCCCGCAGGACCCCAAGAAATTTCCTCACCGTACCGGTGAATTGCCTGTAATGTATCCCGGATAAAG
>JAISOR010000096.1 GCA_031275535.1 Treponema sp.
TCCATCCGGGGGGAGAGGCCAAGGACCCAGAGCGCCTGGGGCCAGGGCAGGGGGAGGACCGGCAAAAAAAGCTCCGGGGGCAGAGCTTCCCCCGGCAGTGCGGGAGCAGGGGGGCCGTCCATAAAGGGCCGCCAGAGCAGAAGCGCCGCGTCCGGCGTGCCGGCCCCGTCAAAGGCCGCCTCTGCCGCCGGCGATGCCGCCGGGTGTGACGGAGCCCCGCCGGGCAGGGCCATATCCAGGGGGCTTATGTCCGCGGGATAGCCCGCCCGGCAGAGGGCCCGGCGAAAGGATGCCTCCCCGGCATAGAGCCGGAAGACCCGATGGGGGAAGAGCCGGGCCAGGGCCTTGTGCAGGCGGCCCTCCAGGGGATGCGGCAGGGGGGCAAAGAGTCCCCGCTCGGCGGTGTTCTTTAGCTCCCGGAGAATCCCCGCCGGGGTATGCCCCAGCACGGCCGCTCCGCCGTACTGCCAGAGGTCAACCAGCCGCCGGCCTCCCTGGGTATAGAGGCGGAAACCCCGGGCCCGGAGTACCGCCGGGACCAGGCGTAAAAGGGAAGAAGGGGAGGGCGATAGTTCCTTTTTTTCAGTCATCCTTTCCTATTTTCTCAAAACGGGCGCTTTGATGAAGGCTGAGAAACTGTACTTCCTTGCCGGTTTCAAACCTGGCGCGGATAACCGGCCCTTCATCGCTTTCCCGTATTTCTACCACAACCCCGTAGCCGTGGTCATCGTGGAAAAGCCGGGAACCCAGCTGCCAGCGGCCGTCGGAGGACCTGGCCGGAGCGCCGCCGCTTTTGGCTCCCGGAGGGCCCGAAGCCCTGGCCGTAGCCGGACCGGTCTTAAAACCGCCGGGACTAAACAATCCGGCGGCGGAACCGGGGGCTCCATGGGCGCCGGAAAATCCATAGGGAACCTGGCCGATGATCCGTAAAAGGGACCCATCCACCTCATCGAGGAAGAGGGAGGGTTCCATGGGCGTGGTGCGGCCAAACATACGGCGCAGGGCGCAGGAACTCAGGTAGAGTTCATCCATGGCCCTGGTGGCCCCCACATAGAAAAGCCGCCGTTCTTCCTCCAGGTCTTCATCCTTTTTATCTTCCCGGGGGAATACGCCCTGTTCAATGCCGGTCATGACAACCCGCCGGAATTCCAGGCCCTTGGTATTGTGGAGGGTAATCAGGGTCACCGCCCCATAGGGAGAATCCGCCCCTTCCGCCTGTTCTATGGAGCGATCCAGTTCGATATGTTCCAGAAATTCCAGCAACCCCTCCATGGTGGGGGGATAAAGGCTGGCCGCGTTGGCCAATTCCTGGAGGTTGTTGATCCGCTGATTCCCGGTTATATCATCATGGGAAAGGTGATATTCCGCAATCCCCGCATCCTCAATAAGCCGGACCACGCAGATCGAAAGTCCCACCCCGGCGCTTAAACCTTCCCGTTTCCGGGGGCCGGGCCGCTTCTTTTCCGGGGCCGGGGCCCCGGTATCCGGCACGGTCCCCGGATCAGGCGCCGCTCCGGCCCCCGGCGAGGGCTTTTCCGGCCCGGCGGTGTTTTCCAGGGCGGAACGGCCCTTCTCTATGGCGGCAAAAAAGGCCGCAAGACCGGACCGAGCCTTGGCAGCTAAGGCGGGCATGATCCGCTCCGCCGCAAGGGCAAGATCCCCGCCGGCGCCGGGGTCCGCGGCGACCTCCCCCAGAATACGGTCCACCGTGGCGACCCCGACCCCCCGGCTGGGCTTATTCACCACCCGGCGAAAGGCAACCTCGTCCCGGGGATTCACCAGGAAGGAAAGCAGGGCCAGCGCATCCTTGATCTCTTCCCGTTCATAGAATTTAAGGGACCCCACCACCCGGTAGGGAATGCGGCGGCGGAGAAATTCGGTCTCGAAGCCCAGGGACTGGGCATTGGTCCGGTAAAGGATGGCCCAATCGGAATAGAGCGCCCCCTGGTCCGCATCCCCCCTCTCCTTCAGGGACTTCTCGATGAGTTCCGCACAAAAGGCGGCCTCCGCCTCCTGATCGGGAAGGAAAACCAGGACCGGCTTCTTGCCGGGCCCCCGCTCGGAACGGAGGGTCTTTCCCAGGCGGCCTTCGTTATGATCCACCACCGAGGAAGCCACCTGGAGGATGGGCGCGACGGACCGGTAGTTCCGCTCCAGCCGGATAATATCGGCCCCGGCAAAACGGTCGGGGAATTCCAGGATGTTTCGGACCTCGGCGCCCCGGAAACGGTAGATGGACTGGTCGTCGTCCCCCACCACACAGACATAGGTCTCCGGTCCGCAGAGTTCCTTTAACAACTCAAACTGGGCGATATTAGAGTCCTGGTACTCGTCCACCATGATCACCCTGAAACGATCCCGGATCCTCCGGGATACCTCCGGTAAAGCCCGGAGGAGTTCCACCGGTTTTTTGATCAGGTCCCCAAAGTCCACGTTGCCGATTTGCCCGAGCCGTTCCTCGTAGAGGGTATAGATCCGGCGGAATTCCCTGCGGTGGTTGATAAGATCCAGCTCCGGCGCTTCGGGAGAAAGAAAATAATCCTTGGCCCGGGCAATTTGATGGGCCGTGGCCCGGACCTCCGCCTTGGAACTGTTTTCCATAATGGTAGCAAGCAGGGCCGCCGAATCATCATCATCATAAATGACAAAACCCGGATTAAGCCCCAGGAGCGGCCCGTTCCGCCTGAGAAACCAGGCGCCAAAGGAGTGAAAGGTCCGCAGCATGGCGTCCCCGGCCCGCTCGTCTATGAGCCGGGCCCGGTCCGCCATTTCCCGGGCAGCCCGGTTGGTAAAAGTTACCGCCAGAATAGACCGGGGGTCCACTCCCTGCTCCCGGATAAGGTAGGCGATCTTGGTGGTAATAACCCGTGTCTTCCCCGAGCCCGCGCCGGCCAGGATGAGCAGGGGCTTCCCCCGGTGGAAGACCGCCTCCCGCTGTTCGGGGTTGAGGAGCGCCAGATAGGGAGGTATGGGGGCCGGTCCGGCGGCCTGGGTCGGGGTCATGGCTTCCATTATACCCGTAGTTCCAGATCAAAGCCAGAGCGCGCAAAGACCCGGCCCCGGATTAACTCGCCGGGCCGCAGGGGGGTACCGGTGTGGATGAGGGTCGAACCGTCCACATCCGGCGCCTGGCAGAAGAGGCGCCCCAGGTAGAGCCCATCATCAGGGATCTCCCCCAAATCCGGGGGCCCTCCGGCCGGTGCCTGTACCGCCGCCATCCGTTCTTCCACCAGGACTTCCAGGGTCCGGCCTACAAAACGGTCCATTTGTTTTTCACTGATGGGGATCTGCCGTTCCTCAATCCGGGCCTTCCGCTCCGCGGCGATCCTTTTGGGGACCTGCCCTTTCATGGCATAGGCGGGGGTATCCTCTTCCCGGGAATAGGCAAAGACCCCCGCCCAGTCAAGCCGGGCCCGCTCCTGAAAATCCAGCAGGGCCTCGAAATCATCATCGGTCTCGCCGGGAAAGCCCGTAAGAAAGGTGGAACGGATAACCGAATCCGGGAGGGCCTCTCGGATGCCATCGATCAGGCGAAGATAGGTACCGGCATCTCCATGACGGTTCATGGCCCGGAGTATGGCCGCGGAACCATGCTGAAAGGGGAGGTCAAAGTAAGGAAGAAACCGGGGATCCCGGCGGCATAGCTCCAGGACAGGCCGGGGGAAATTATCCGGGTGGATGTAGAGGAGCCGGACCCAGAAAAAACCTTCCAGGGATGCAATAGCCTCCAGGAGTCCGGGAAGGCCGGAGGAAGGATGCTCCGGGCCGGTTCCATAGGAGCCCAGGTCCTGGCCGATAAGGCAGAGCTCCCGGACACCCCGGTCAAGGAGCCGCCGGCATTCGTCCAGAACGGGGGAAACCGGCCGGGACCGCAGGGGCCCCCGGATAAGGGGGATGGCGCAAAAGGAACAGCGGTTGTTACAGCCCTCGGCGATCTTGACATAGGCGGAACCCGGCAGGGACAGGAGGGGCCGGTTCCCCATAAGGGAGGCAGCCGTCGCGGACGCCTCCCGGGGAGGCGGGCCGCCGGTATCTTCGGCGGGGCTTTCCGGGGCAGGGGCGGCGGAACCGGCGCCCAGGGCCGCGGCGGCGGCGGCGCTGATGCGGGAAAGATCGGTATTCCCAAAAAGGGCGTCCGCCTCCGGCAGGGATGCGGAAAGTTCGGAGGCATACCGCTGGGCAAGACAACCGGCCAGGAGGATCTTCTTATGGGGGTAGACTTTCCGGTAAGCCAGCACGGCGTTGATGGATTCCTGCTTGGCGCTTTCTATAAAACCGCAGGAATTGATGATGATCAGCTCCGCGCCGGCGGAATCCTCCACCGGGACCCAGCCGGAGTCATTGAGAAAGGCCATCATCGTTTCGGCGTCCACCTGGTTTTTTACACAGACAAAGGGATCCAGGTAATAGGTCCTCCCCGGCTTTCCTCCGGGGGAAGCCTTGGGGGGCTCTGTCTTAATCAAGCTGAATCAGCACCAGCCTGAACCGGCCGTCCTCATCCCTCACCCAACGGACATCCGCCACCACCACTTCGCCGGCGCCGCCTATCTCCAGGGGGACCGTCCGGCCGCCGCCGATAACCTGGAGCCGCACCGCGGCGGCGTTGGATACCCAAATACGGATGCCGTTCTGGGCCTGGATGTTCCGTTCATCGGTCCTGACAAAGTACTGCTCATTCCGGTCCCGCCGGTCCCGCTCTCCCAGAATTTCCCAGCGGAACATACAGTACCCCTGAAAAACGGCCTGTAAGGTAAAGGGATAGGCGCTGGGGGAGGTAAAGATCACCGGGATATTGGCGGCCGCCGCACCGGCGGCTTCCTGCAAGGGGATGGATTCATCCGGGGCCTCTGATCCGGCGGCATTCACCGGGGGAATATTCCCCCCGGTGAATACGAGATCACTCAGCTCAAACCGGATGCTTGCCCCGGTGGCGGGCTCATTCCTGACAAAATCCGCCACGGTTATCCGCAGATCCCCTATGCCGTCGCTGTTAATATCCACGAGGACT
>JAISOR010000119.1 GCA_031275535.1 Treponema sp.
AATTAAGGAAGCCGCCATGATTTTCAATCCTGAATACGAATGCATGGAGCAGGAAACCCGGAAGAGGCTGCAACTGGCCTGTCTTAAAAACCTGACGGAAAAGCTCTATACCGATGTGCCCTTCTACCGGAAAAGGATGAACGATCTGGGGATAAAGCCCCGGGACATCCACAGCCTCAAAGATATTGAAAAACTGCCCTTTACCACCAAGGACGATCTGCGGGAAACCTTCCCCTACGGACTCCTGGCCTGCCCTAAATCTTATATCGAAGAAATACACATGTCTTCGGGAACCACGGGGATCCCCGTGGTGGACGCCTATACCCATAAGGATATTGAAATTTGGGGGGAGGCCATGGCCCGGACCATGGCGGGGGCGGGATGCACCCGGGACGACACGGTGCAGAACTGTTACGGCTACGGCCTCTTTACCGGCGGGCCGGGGGCCCATTACGGAGCCCGGGTCCTGGGGGCCAACGTCCTCCCCATGTCTTCGGGGAATACCGCCCGGCAGCTCCAGGTGATGCAGGCCTTTGGTTCCACCATCCTTACCTGTACCCCCTCCTATGCCCTGTATATGGCGGAGGAAGCCCGGGATATGGGGATTGATCTTAAAAAACTCCCCATTAACAAGGGCTGCTTTGGGGCGGAGCCCTGGAGCGAAAACATGCGGAAGGAAATTGAGGCCCATTACGACATGAAGGCCTATGACATCTACGGCCTTACGGAGATCATCGGCCCCGGGGTGGCCTTTGAGTGCGAGGCCCAGGAGGGGCTCCATATTAACGAGGACCTCTTTTATCCCGAGATAATCGATCCCGTAACGGGGAAGGTCCTTCCCCTGGGAGAAAAGGGGGAGTTGGTCTTTACCACCCTGACCAAGGAGGGGACTCCCCTAATCCGGTACCGTACCAGGGACATTACCTACTTTATAACTGAACCCTGCTCCTGCGGCAGAACCACCATACGGATGCACCGGCTCTTTGGCCGGACCGACGACATGCTCATCATCCGGGGGGTCAACGTCTTCCCCAGCCAGATCGAACATGCCCTTATCGAGATTGAGGGAACCGAACCCCAATACCTGATCGTCCTTAACCGGGGGGCCAGCCATCTGGACGAGGTGGAACTTCAGGTCGAGGTGAAAAAGGAATTTTTCAGCGACGAAACCAGGGATCTGGAAGGGCTGCGGGCCAGGATCGAAAATGTGATGAAGTCCAAGCTGCAGATTAGCCTGAAGGTAAAGCTGGTAGAGCCCAAGACCATTGAGCGGTCCATCGGTAAGGCGAAACGGGTTATCGATAACCGGAAAATATAAGACCGCGGGCCCCGGGCCCGCAGACAGGGGGAGAAAAATCATGCAGATAAAGCAAATATCCGTATTTCTGGAAAACAACGCGGGACGGCTTGGGGAAGTTACCCGGGTACTTGCCGATGCGGGAATCAATATCCGGGCCATAAGCATCGCCGACACCGCGGACTTTGGCATATTGCGGCTCATCGTGGATAAAAGCCAGGAAGCCGTAAAGGCCCTGACCGGCGCGGGGTTCACCACCCGGCTGAGCGATGTGGTGGCCGTGGAAATCAACGATACCCCCGGCAGCCTCGCCAAGGTCATGGAGCTTTTCCAAAAATCCCAGGTCAATATCGAATACCTCTACGCTTCCCTGGAAGGAAAGACCGGAAAGGCCGTGGTGATCTTTAAGATGGAAAATATTGAAAAGGGGCTTAAACTAGTAGAAGAAAACGGCCTTTCCATGGTTGATACATTCTGAACCAGGGGCCGCGTTTGATATAAATCTGTGGTTGAGGCGTTATATGAAGATATTAATGGCCGCCAGTGAAGCCGTACCCTTTGCCAAAACCGGCGGCCTGGCCGATGCGGTATCTGCCCTGTCCATTGCCCTGGCAAAGCAGGGACACGAGGTTCGGATCTTTATGCCCCGTTATTACGGCATCGACCGGGGGGGACTCAAACAGCTTGAGGGCGCCCTGGGGGTTCCCGTAGGAGGGGGGGAAGAGTGGAGCGCGGTCTATACCACCATCCTTCCGGGCTCCCCGAAAAAAAACCCCGTCCCCGTTTATTTTATCGATCACGAGCTTTTTTTTGGCCGGGACGGCATATACGGAACCCCCGCGGAGCCGGACTTTCTGGACAACCCCCGGCGTTTCAGCTTCTTCTGCCGGTCGGTTTTCCAGCTCTGCCGGAAGATCTCCTGGTATCCCGAGATCCTCCACAGCCACGATTGGCCCACCGCCCTGGCGCCGGTTTTCCTGAAATTCGGGGAACGGGCCGGCGGATTCGCCAATACGGCCTCGGTCCTCACCATCCACAACCTGGGCTACCAGGGGATCTACAGCAAGGACAACTACCCCTATACCCGGCTTGGGTGGGATGTCTTTTCCGCCGCCGGGTTTGAGGACTGGAACATGATGAACATCCTCAAGGCGGGCCTTAACTGTGCGGATAAACTCAACACCGTGTCCCCCACCTATGCGGCGGAAACCATGACCCATGTCCAGGGCTTCCGGCTGGACGGGGTACTCCGGTACCGGGCCGCCGATTACCGGGGCATCCTTAACGGTATAGATACGGCCCTCTGGAACCCCGGGACCGATCCCCTCCTGCCCGCGGTCTACAGCGTCAAGGACATGGGCGGGAAGCGAAGGGACAAAGAGGCCCTCCAAAGGGAATTCAAGCTGCCCCCGGAGCCGGACATTCCCCTTATCGGCATGGTAACCCGGCTGACCGAACAGAAGGGGGTCGGGGAACTCTTCGGCCCGGCCTACGGGTCCGCCTGGGCCATCTGCCGGGACATGAACCTCCAGCTGGTGCTTCTGGGTTCCGGGGAAGGCTGGTGCGAAAACGAGATAAAAAGCCTCGCCGGGAGGCTCCCCAATTTTAAGGCCCGGATAGGCTACAGCGAAGCCATAAGCCACCTGATCGAAGGGGGAAGCGACTTCTTCCTGATGCCCAGCCGCTACGAGCCCTGCGGCTTAAACCAGATGTATTCCCTGGCCTACGGAACCCTGCCCATCGTGCGGAATACCGGCGGCCTGGCGGACACGGTGGAAAACTTCAACCAGGATACGGGGACCGGAACGGGGTTCATGTTCGACGATCTGACCCCCCAGGCCATATACAACACCGTGGGCTGGGCGGTCTGGGCCTACTACAACCGCCGGGATGCCCTGGAGGCCATGCGGCTTAGGGCTATGAAGCAGGACTTTTCCTGGGAAAAGTCGGCGGAGAAGTATGTAGAAATGTACCGGTCCTGTTTCAGCGGGCCGCAGGACTGACCGTAAGTTCCAGCACCCGGTGGCGGCGGGTCTTGGTAACCCTGACCACCAGGTCCCTAAAGGTAAAACTATCCCCCTCCCTGGGAAGGCCCCCCAGGGTCTCAATTACCCAGCTTCCCAGGGTGGTGGCCTTGGTTTTCTCATCCCCCTCGCCTATCGAAAAAAACGCAAAGAACTCCTTTAAAGCGGTATTGCCCAGGACCCTGTAGCCGCCGCCCCCAAGGGCGCGGATGTTCTCTACCACCTCGTCATGCTCATCCCAAATTTCGCCCACCAGTTCCTCCACAATATCCTCTATGGTGATAATCCCCACGGTCCCGCCGAATTCATCCACCAGGACCGCCAGGTGGGATTTTCTCTCCTGCAGGGTTTTAAGGAGCTTGGAAATCTTCATGGACTTGGTAACAAATACCGCGGGTTTAATGATGCTTTCCAGGGAACGGCCCTGGTTGATAACCCCGTAATGAAAATCCTTGAACAGAATTACCCCCAGGATATTATCTATCGATTCCCGGTAAACCGGCAGCCGGGAATAACCGGTCTCGAAAAACTTCCGCCCAATCTCCTGGCCCGTATCCGCCAGGGATACCGCGGCCACGTCAACCCGGGGGGTAAAAACATCATTCGCCGTCAGATCGTCAAAGGCAATGGTCCGGCGGATCATCTTTTCTTCCTGTTCATTGATCCCCCCCTCCTGGCGCACCTCCTCCACAAAGGTAAGCAGTTCCGCCTCCGTAACGGAGCGGTCCTGCTTTATGCGGAAGAGGCGGAGGATCCCCCTTTTCCACAAACTAAAGAGGTAATTTACGGGCGAAAGGATGATAATAAAAAACCGCAGCAGGGGGGCAAAGAGCATGGCCACCCGTTCCGGGGCTTCTTTGGCCAGGGTCTTGGGGGATATTTCCCCAAAGAGGAGGACCAGCAGGGTCATGGTCAGGGTCGAGATGCTTATCCCCAGGCTGCCAAAGAGGCCGACAAATAGCACCGTGGCCAGGGCGGAGGAGGCGATATTGACGATATTGTTTCCCACCAGGACGGTGGAGAGCAGCTTATCATAATTTTCCGTTATTTTTAGGGCCAGCAGGGCCCGCTTGTTCCCCTGATCCGCCAAATTCTTCAATTTAATCCGGTTCAGGGACGAAAAAGCCGTTTCCCCGGAGGAAAAAAAGGCCGAACAGAGGAGCAGGACCCCCAGGGAAATTATAATACCGATAGTATTTGAATCCATATATGCCGATTATAGTATTATTTTTAAAAAAATGGTATAATGCGGGAAATTCGTAATAAGGAGAGGATATCTTATGGAAGAATATCAATGGGATGGCAGTTTAGCGACCGGACATGCGCTGATAGACGAACAACACCAGCAGTTATTTGCGGCCATAAACGGGCTCCTGGCAACCTGCCGGGCGGGTAAGGGCAAGGAGGAACTATCGAAGAGTTTGGATTTCCTGACCAACTATACGATAAAGCATTTTTTTGAAGAGGAACAAATTCAGCAAAAGTACCAATACCCCGAATATCCGAACCACAAACAGTACCACGATGGTTTCAAAACAACGATCCGGGATTTGACCGTCCGCCTGATAATGAAGGGAGCTTCGGACGAGCTTATCACGGAAGTGCATGAAAAGGTCGGCGACTGGCTGGTCAGCCACATCAAGGTCCACGATTTCCGGCTGGCCAAATTCATCAAGGAAAAGGACGCCGCCGCGGGCTAAGCTGCAAGGGCCCCGCCGGGCCCGGCGCTATTCCAGGGTCTCTTCGTCGACTTCGATCTTCGGCTCCAGCGTCTTAAGGGCGAGCTGCACCAGGCCGTCGAGAAAGTCGTTCAGGATATCGGGGATAAAGACGAGCTCCGGCAGGAATTCCCTGGGCATATGTTCCAGCAGCCTCTTCCGCAGTTCCCCGGCGATGTTTTCCGGCAGGGCGCTGCCGTACAGGACAAGACAGTCGGGGTTAAGGAAGACGATCATCGGCAGGGCCATCTGGGCCAGCAGCTTGTGGAGGCGGACCTTTGAAAGGTCTATATCGCTGGGGGAAAAGTGGTGCCACTTGACCTGGGTATCAAGAAAAACCACCTCCCCCGCGGCGTTGTCCCTGCCCCGGTAAATTTTGCCGTCCATACAGATCCCCGCGGCGGGATGGTGGGTCTGGGGTACATAGAGGGCGGCGACGCACTTCCCCTCCCCAAAATCCCTGGTTTCATAAAAACCCGCCACCGCGGCCTTGACATCGTTTTCCAGAATGCCCGGCAGGCCGTATTTTTCCATAAAATGATCCCGGAAGCGGACCCACTCAAGGTTGGGGAAATTGAGCGAAAGGAACCTGCCGCTTCCACGGACTTCAAACCCGGCCATGCCAAAGGCCAAAAGGCTGATGGCGGATATTTCATTTTATACCGCTCCATTTTGGTTCTCCAGAACCATAGATAATGCATTTCGAAGATTGGCTCCGGGTTCAGGGTTTTCGACAGAAGATTGTCCATGGCGGCGGCGAGCATAATATGGTTTCCGCCGCCTTTACAGCATACCACAAAACCGCCCTTACCGGAATGGCGCCCCGGCCTTTACAGCAATTTTACATTTATAGTTGTAAAACCAATCTTCGGACCGGGGTATGGCCCCAAGAACCCGCTTGCGCGGGGGAGAGTACAATCGGACCAAAGGTCCGTAATTTCCTATCCAATGAAGATACCTCGGGGCTTGCCTCGAGGTATCTTCATAGAGACGTCATAATTAAAGGGTCTTAAAGCAGAAGATCGGAATTCCGGAGAAAAAGAACCTTCTCTACTAGATTTTTAGCGGTGCCTCGGGTATAAGAATCTATGGCCACTATTAATGATGTCGCTAAATTGGCAGGTGTTTCTAAGATGACCGTGTCCAGGGTTATTAATAATAGTGGGTATGTTAAAAAAGAGACCCGTCAATTAGTTCTTGAGGTTATCGAAAAATTAAATTTCCGGCCCAATATGATTGCGAAAAGCCTGGTAACAAAACGGAGCCGTATTATTGCCCATGTGATGCTTGATATTTCCGATCCCTTTCATAACCTGGTGAACCGGGGTTTAGAGTCATACTGTTTTCAGCATGGGTATATAACCATGCTATGCGACGCCCACTCAAAATCCCGGGAGCAGGATTATATCAATATGTTCGTTGACCGCAGTATTGACGGGGTCGTGTTCCAGCAGTTGGCGATTACGGACAAGCAGGTGTATATGCTGGAAAAGGAGGGCGTTAAATGCGTGTTATTGGACAATGAGCAGGAGTATCAGGACATTTACAGGGTGAATACGAATCAGTACCGCGGGGGTATGATGGCGGCGGATTATCTTGTCGCTAAGGGCCACAGGCGCATCGGCTGTATATACGGAGTAACTGAGCGTCCCAAGGGAGACGCCGTTCACTATGTGGATACCTTTCAATACGAAGCCTGGCGGCAGCGGACCCGGGGGTTTCTGGACAGCCTGCGAAAAAATAAATTGTACGACGGATATCTGTATTCCGGTAATGGTTTGGAGGATGTGGCCAGGGAATGTATTCCCGGAATTCTGGATGATCTGTTACGGAAAAAGAACCGGCCCACGGCAGTGTATTGTGAAAACGACATCATGGCCATTGCCCTTCTGAACGCCATGAAAGAACGGAATCTCCGGGCGCCCGATGATTTGGCTATCGTAGGACACGACGGGCTTTCCCTCTGTCACATGTTACACCCCTATATTACCACTATCGCCCAGCCCCGGTACGAGATGGGCTTCCAATCGGCGGTTATGCTGATGCAACGGCTCGAAAACAAAGAGGCCGGAAAAAAAATACTCTTAGAGCCGGAACTGATCGCCGGGGAAACCGCCTGAGAAAATTACCGAAAAAACTAAAAAAAACTTGACAAGTCCCTATAATGGGGTTTATTATATCATATATGTTACCGGTAACATATATAGAAAAGACGCCGGGGACTTATGCGGCGTTGGTTATGGGTAAAAAGCCGTATGGCTTTGATCATAAGAACAGGAGGAAGGTTATGAAGAAGAATGTACTTGTCGGGGCAGTGATTTTTTTACTGCTTACTATTCCGGCTGCCATGATGATGGCCGGTGGCGGTAGGGATGCCGGAGCGGGGCAGCAGGGATCGGTGAAGATCGGCGTCAGCATCATGGAATTGACCGCCTATACCTGGTATCTGGGAGTAATCGACGGCTGTAACCAGTGGGCGGCGGAACATCCGGAGGCAAAGCTGAGCTTTCAGTTTGAGGATTCCGCGTCCGACGTTTCCAAGATGCTGAACAATATCGACAATCTTATAACCGCCGGTGCAAAGGGGATCATCCTTTTCCCCGCGGACGCGTCTTCCGCTATTCCGGTGATGAAGCAGTACACCCAGCAGGGGATTCCCTTTGTAATCGGCGACTATGAACAGCAGCCCAATAGTCCCGCGGACATTGTCTGGAAAACCTACGTGGGCCATAATATGCGGGCCCTGGGCGAAGTGGCCGGCCAGGTGGCGGTGGAATACCTCAAAACCCTGGGGAAGGATAACCCGGTTTGCCTCTTTATAACCCGGCCGCAATCCGGCCAGGTAGCCGTGGACCGGCTTGAGGGGTTTAAGAGCGTGGTACTTGCCGCCTTCCCCAAGGCCAGGATCATTGACGAAGGGGATACCGGCGCGGGCAGCCGGGCCTCCTCTCAGGATCTGGTAGAAAATGTGCTGCAGCGGGAACCGGTCATTGACGTGGTTTCGGGGCACAATGACGCGGAGGTTATCGGCGCCTACAACGCCGCGGTGTCCCAGAACAGGAACACAATCAAATTTATCGGCATCGCCGGCGACAAGGATGTACTCACCTATTTGTCAAACGGTAATCCCGCATGGCTGGGCGAGGTTCTGCAGGATCCGGTGGTTCTTGGCTATTCTTCCACGGATGCCATCTGGAACGTCTTACAGGGTAAAACGATTCCGCTCAAATACGATCTGCCCCAGCCCGAGGCGATCACCCCAAAGAACATCGCCAACTACGATTGGAAGAATTGGTCCTGGTTATAATCACTTAGTTTCCCGATCACAGGTCCGGGGTATATCCGGGCCTGTGAATTAAAGAGGAGGCTTGTATGCCCAAGTTATTCCCCGAACCGAAAAAGACAGATGACAAGGCCGGGTTTACCGGATCCTTCCGGACCATCACCCTTAAAACGGCGGCGGTCAAACACAGGGCGGAGGAACTTCCGGATATTGCGGCATTACGTTTCTGGAATTACCGGGATATTGCCATTACTGAGGGCGGCGGCGCATCGGCGGGCATGGTGGTGGCCATAGAGGATTCACTGGAGGGCATTGAGACCGAAGGGGGTTCCCTGTTCAAAACCCAGGGGTATTATCTTTGCATCAATAAGGACGGGATCTTATTGCGGTTTGAAAAGATCCCCGGTTTTATCAATGCGATTACCTCATTGAAGCAGCTATTGATTCCCGATGGCGGGCAATACAAGCTGCCCCTGGGTGAAATAACGGATTACCCCTCGTTACCGGTGCGGGCCGTGGCGCCCACCTTTTCCTGGTATGCCGGTTACGGCCGTATCGGCTTTGACTCCCAGCTTTGGGGCTATGAGAAATGGGTGGAATTCCTGAATATCTGTTTGGACAATAAGATCAATCAATTCAATATGGTCATGTATGGCTATTGGCCCTTTGATCTGGAAGAGTATCCCGAAACGGTATTCCGTGACATTCCCGTAAGGATTTGGGATAGGGAGAACGCCCAGTGGCTTACCCTGCGGTATACCCATCCGAATCTGGAAGATCCCTTCCTCGCAAAATTCATAGCCCTGGCCCATAAGCTGGAAGTTAAGATCTTTGCCTATGTGGGGCTCAATTCCTATAACGGCGCGTACACCATTAAACATCCCGAAGCCCGTCCCAAGGCCCCCGCCACGGGGGGATTCTTAAACGATTTTGATTCCCTCTGCCTCTCTGCGCCGGGGACGGTGGATTATATCCTGGACAGCATGAAGGCGATTGCGGATCTGGGCTTTGACGGTTTTACCCTGGAGGAGAGCGAGGAAGGGTTTTGGTACTGCGAATGTGAGGGCTGCAAGGAACGGTGGCATAAAGACGCGTCCTCCCCGGTGGAGGCAAAACACAAGGCGAATATCTGGCTCCTCAACCAAATATATAAAACCGTAAAGGAAAAGAACCCGGATATAGTAGTGGGCATCCGGGCGTTCCGGCAGCCCCCCCTGGAAAAGGACCCGGCCTTTTTAAAAGCCTGCGTGGAATCCATGCCGCCGGACATCATGCTCTTCTGGGCTCCGGGCCTCTATGTGCCGGAAACGGAGTTTCCCAAGTGGTGCGCGGCCTTTGGGAAGGACCGGATATGGGCCCGGGATACGGAGTCGAATTCCATCACCTCCACCATGGGCAGGCTGTACCGGACCTTTGAGAGCAACATGATCCGGTACTGCGACGAGGCGAATGCCCAGGTGATCGAGCGGGATATAGAGCAGCATATAGGCAGCGTAAAAATGGGGGTCCATGGGATCAACGGTTTTATGTTTGAATGGTACGGTTTATTCTTCCATCTTTTTGCCCATGGGAATTACGGCTGGGGTTCCGTGATGCCCCGGGAACGTTTTTTTGAAGCGGTCTGCGATTTTAATTTTGGCGGGGAACTGGGTAAAAAAATACTCTATGTGATGCGGAATATCCTTACCATCCATGAAAGCCAGATACCCCTGTATACCACGCCCTTTCCCTTCCAGAAAAACAAGATCACCAAAGGGGACATCCCCGCCATAGAAGCGGCCCGGGCTAATCATCCCCGGATCCTTGCCCTTATCGGTGAAATACGCGGCGCCCTGGCCGCGGAAAAGCGGCTGCGCCATTGGCTGCCCCATTTCGATAAGCTGGAGAACGCGGAACGGAGAAACGCCGTGATATACGAATTGGCCCTTGCGGCGCTCCGGTACGAGGACGAAGGGGATCCGGAGAAAAAAGACGCTATCCTTGAGGAGATCCTAGCGCTGAACGAAAGGGATTTTGACATTGCAAAGGAAATGTTTTTTGACCTCAACCCGGTGGGGGAGACCGGCATAAAAAGCTGTATGTTCCCCTATCATGAAATGAAGCGGCTGATACACAACATGCGGCATCCCGAATCGCCGGATAATGATATTATCTGTTCCGGCGTCGAAGCCCTGGGCTGGTTATGGCTGTAAAAAGGAAGAATCATGAACGGTGAGACCGCGGCCCCCCTGTTGGAGATAAAGAACTGTACGATGGAATTCCCCGGCGTAAGGGCCCTTTCGGAGGTGAATTTTACCCTCATGAGGGGGGAATGCCATGCCCTGGTGGGGGAAAACGGCGCCGGTAAATCCACCCTGTCAAAATGTATTACCGGTGAAAACCACATGACCAGGGGCGAGCTTTATGTAAACGGAAAGCCGGTTAAGTTATCTTCCTATTCAATCAGGGAATCTCAGATGCTGGGGATCGCCATTGTGCATCAGGAATTCCAACTGATGGGGGATATGACCGGCGTGGAGAACATTTTCGTCGGCCATTATCTTACGAAATTCGGGATGATTGACTGGAAGCAGCTTTCCGCCAGGGCAAAGGAAATCATGGATTTCCTGCACTGCGATGTGAACCTGTCGATTCCGGTTAAGCGGCTGCGGACCGCGGAAAAACAGATCGTCCAGCT
>JAISOR010000150.1 GCA_031275535.1 Treponema sp.
TCGCCGCGGAACACCGTATCGCCCTGGGCGGCGGCGAGCGGCATATCCGCATTGCCAGTTATTCGATAAACGAAGTCGTACCCCTCATCATCCTTGCCGGAACCGCCCTGGGCATATATGTTTGATTGGAAGGCAGGGTTATCAAAATACAGACTTTCTCCTATAATGGAAAACGATATGAGAAAAGAAATCACCATCCGTTCATCGGCGGCGGAATACCTTACCTTTGTTGCCGCCAGTGGAGAAAATCCACAATCCATAGAAATGCGATATCAGGACGAAAATATCTGGCTGACCCAAAAGATGCTCGCCGTACTGTACGATGTGTCTGTTCCTGCCATAAATCAGCATCTGGCAAAGATTTACGAAGAGCATGAATTAGAACGGGAGGCAACTATTAAGAAATACTTAATAGTTCAAGCAGAGGGAACGAGGCAGGTATCCCGTGAAGTGGATCATTATTCTTTACAAGCCATAATCGCTGTGGGTTTCAAAGTCAATTCCGAACGGGCGGTACAGTTCCGCAAATGGGTAAATAAAATAGCGAAAGATTATACCATTCAAGGCTGGGTAATGGATAAAGAACGCCTGATAAACGGCGGGACCACCTTGACGGACGAATATTTTGAATATCTGTTGCAGGAAATTCGTGAAATTCGCCTGTCCGAGCGCAAATTCTATCAAAAAATCACGGATATTTACGCCACCGCACTGGATTACGACCCCACGGCCAAAGGCACTTTGGATTTTTTTGCGAAGGTTCAAAACAAACTCCATTTTGCTGTGCATCAGCATACGGCGGCGGAATTGATCTATGAACGGGCGGACGCGGACAAAACGTTTATGGGGCTTACCACATGGAAAAAAGCCCCCTCGGGCAAGATACAAAAGCAGGATGTTTCCATCGCAAAAAATTATCTAACCAGAGAAGAACTGGAAGCCCTTGGCCGCCTGGTAAACGCCTATCTGGATATTGCCGAAGGCCGCGCCAAACGGAAGATGCCGATGACCATGCAGGACTGGGCGAAACAGCTTGATTTGATTTTACAGGCGGACGGAGCGGAGATTTTGCGGAATGCCGGCGCTATTTCCGCTGAGATTGCGAAACAGCGGGCTGAAACGGAATTTGAAAAATACCGCATAACCCAGGATAAACTGTTTGAATCTGATTTTGATAAATACATGCGCAAACTTGCGGAACAACTTGAAAATTCCAAAGAGGATGCCGATGTCTAAAAACATCTTTTCCCGCCGCCCTGATACCCGGAACCCAAGTCTCCAGGATAGAAAATGCCACCCACCTGAACATCATCAAAAAACAACAGGCTATTGAGGCGATGGGCGAAGGGCTGCGCGGCGCTATGCAGGGGAGGTGAAATTGGGAAAGTATCTGATCTGCCTTACCGGGGCCAGCGGTTCGATCTACGGCATCCGGACCCTGCGGGCCCTTGTTGAAGGGGGCCACGAGGTACACGGGGTGGTGTCTCCCTGGGGCAGCCGGGTTACGGAACAGGAGACCGGGAGGCCCTTTGGGGATTGGGTGAAGGAACTGGGGATTCCCCCGGAGCGGATCTATGCCCCGGAGGATCTGGGGGCTCCTCCTGCCAGCGGCTCTTTCCGGCTGGACGGCGTGGTGGTGGTTCCCTGTTCCATGAACAGCATCGGGGCCATTGCCTCGGGGATATGCCTTAACCTGATACACCGGGCCGCTTTGACCTGCCTTAAAGAGGGGCGGCCCCTGGTGCTGGTTCCCCGGGAAACCCCCCTCTCCCTCCCGGACCTGAGGAACCTGAGTTCCCTGGCGGAGGCGGGGGCGGCTATCCTGCCCGCATCGCCGGCCTTTTATCATATTCCCCAAACCATCGAAGATATGGTAGATTTTATTGCGGGAAAAATTCTCGACAGGTTGTCCCTAGGGCACGATCTCTACGCCCGGTGGAAGGGTTAAGGCCGCTTATATTGCTATTATAAAGACAAAGGAGCTTTAATGATGAAAAAATTTGTGTTGTGTATCTGTTGCGTGGGAATGTCATTGGTCTCCCTTTATGCCCGGCCCCAGGGAGAGGCCGGCCCTTCGGCCCCCGCCCCCGGGGAAACCGGCTCGTCCGCGCCCCTGCGGGTGGGCATTATGCCCGATGCGGATTCCCTCCCTTTGATGGTCGCCCGGGACGAGGGCTTCTTTGACCGGGAAGGGGTAGCGGTGGAACTCATCGTATTCTCCAATCCCCAGGAACGGGATGCGGCTATTCAGGCGGGACGCCTTGACGGGGCGATCTCGGATCTTCTGGCCGCGGCCTTCTTTGCCGCCGGCGGCTTTGACACCAGGGTAACCAGCCTGACCGACGGCCGCTACGGCATCGTGGCCTCCCCCCAGTCCCAAATCAAAAGCCTTGCGGAACTCCGGGGCAAACGCATCGGCCTTTCGGCCAACACTATCATCCAGTATACCGTGGACGCCCAGCTTGAATCCGCGGGGGTGCCCATGACGGAATACGAGGCGGTGTCGGTGCCCCGGATGCCCCTGCGGCTTGAGATGGTCCTGGGGGGGCAGATCGAAGGGGCAAGCCTCCCGGAGCCCCTCCTTACCGCCGCGGCGGCCCAGGGCGCGGTCCTCCTCTCCACCACCGACGCCACGGGGATCGATGCGGGGATCCTGCTCTTTTCCAAGAAGGTGCTGGACAGCCGCCTCGAATCCCTGCGGGCCTTTTACCGCGCCTATTACCAGGCGGGCCTGAAGATCAACGCCAACCCCGGCGCGTACCGGGATTACCTGGTGGAAAACGCGGCCTTCCCCGCGGCGGTCAGGGACGCCTATCAGTTTGTCACCTACCGGAAACCCGCCCTGCCCGCGGTCTCCCAGTTTGAACAGGCCCTTGGGTGGCTAAAAGCCCGGAAACTCCTGGATGCGGACCTAAAAGTCGAAGACCTGGCGGACTCCAGGGCAATCAGCGGATGGTAGAGATCGGGGATGTTTCCCTGACCTATCCCCTCCCCCGGGGGGGGATGACCGCGGCCCTGGATCATGTAAACGCCCGTTTTGAAGAGGGAAAAATTTCCGCCCTTATCGGCCCCTCCGGCTGCGGTAAGACCAGCCTTATCAGGATCATGGCGGGTCTCCTGTCGCCCTCGAAGGGGAAGGTCCTCATAGGGGGAGGGGAGGTCCGGGGGATCAGGAAAGGCACGGCGGTAATTTTTCAGGACTACGGCCTCCTCCCCTGGAAGACCGTCCGGGCCAATGCGGAACTGCCCCTGCGGATAGCCGGCCTTAAAGGCCGCCGGGAACGGGCCGGCGCCCTCCTTGGGGAATTCGGCCTTGGGGGCTTTGAAAAACGGTATCCCCGGGAGCTTTCCGGGGGCATGAAGCAGCGGCTGGCCATAGTCCGCGCCATGGCCCCGGAGCCGGAACTCCTGCTCATGGACGAACCCTTCTCCAGCCTGGACGCCCTTAGCCGGGAAGACGCCCAGGATTTTCTCCTTTCGGTCCGGCGGGGACGGCGGCTCACCGTCGTCATGGTCACCCATTCCATTGAGGAGGCG
>JAISOR010000198.1 GCA_031275535.1 Treponema sp.
TTTTTTGTGTGTATCCGGTATACCCCCGGAGAAAACGCACCGGTACGGTGGAGAAAAATCTGGTGGGGTGGCCGCCACGCCCTGAAAAGCACGTGATAACGTGTTGATGAAAAAAGGCAGCCTCTCCCCCGCGCAAGCGGGTTCTTTAGGCCCCGTAAAAGCCGCTGTTCCGAATAAGGCGTCAGGCCGGACCCCAAGGAATTTCCTCACCGTACCGGTGTGCTTCCAATTAGAGTATCCCGATAAACAGTAACGGTCTTTGCCCGGCCAATACCGGCATAGCCCTTGTGCCCGGGAGGACTGCCGGATTATACTGGATCTAGATTCTTATTGGAGGCATATTATGGATAAAACCGCCATCACCGCCCGGGCGAAGGATTATATAGCAAAAGAAGGGGACGAACATTTTAGAGCCGAGGTGGAAAAACTCCTGGCCGCCGGGGACTGGAAGGATCTGGAAGATCGGTTCTACCGGAATCTGGAATTCGGTACCGGGGGACTCCGGGGGATCATCGGCGGGGGTTATAACCGCATGAATACCCTGGTGGTAAAAAGCGCCACCCAGGGCCTGGCCGCTTATGTCCGCCAGGCATTTCCCCAGAAGGCGGCGGCGGGGGATCTCAAGGCCGGAAGCGGCCTTTCCGCGGTTATCGCCTTTGACAGCCGCCATTACTCCGCCGAATTTGCCGAAGCCGCGGCCCTTATATTTGCGGCCAACGGCATCAAGACCTATCTCTTTTCCTCCCTCCGGCCCACCCCGGAACTGTCCTTCGCCATCCGAAAGCTGGGCTGTGATACGGGAATCGTGGTCACCGCAAGCCATAACCCCCCCCGGTACAACGGCTATAAGGCGTACTGGAACGACGGTTCCCAGGTTATCGCCCCCCATGACGAGGGGATTATCCGGGAGGTAAATTCGGTTACGGACATAAAGGAAATTACCCGGGTGGAGGCTTTTGCCCGGGGGCTTCTGGAAATTATTGATACGCAGATCGATGAGCCCTACCAGGCCATGGTCAAAAGCCGCCTCTTCCGACCGGAGCTGATCAAGGCCAAGGCGGGGGAGGTAAAGATCGTCTATACCCCCCTCCACGGGACCGGCGCCATGCACGTAGAAAAGGTCCTGGGGGATCTGGGGCTTCAGGTGATCACCGTCCCCGAACAGCGGGAGGGGAACGGCGATTTCCCCACCGTGTCTTTCCCCAATCCGGAAGAAGCGGCGGCCCTGGATATGGCGATCAAACTGGGGCAGAAAGAAAAGGCCGATGTGGTAATGGCCACCGACCCCGACGCGGATCGTTTCGGCGTTGCGGTTCCGTCGAACAGGCCCGGCGCCCCGGCGGGGGAATTCACCCTGGTTACGGGCAACCAGATGGGGGTCCTCCTGGCGGATTATATCTTCCTCTCCCTCAAAGAGCTGGGGAAAATGCCCCCCCGGCCGGCCATGGTAAACAGCGTTGTTACCACGGGGATGCAGAAACGGGTGGCCGAATCCTGGGGCGCGGAGTGCCTCGAGTGCCTTACGGGGTTCAAGTGGATTGCGGATATCATGCGCCGCTGCGAAAGCGACGGCCAGGGAAGAACCGTAGTCTTTGGCACCGAGGAGAGTTACGGGTATCTGGTAGAAAACGAAGTCCGGGACAAGGACGGCGTTTCCGCCGCGGCCATGACCGCGGAAATGACCCTCTACTGGCGGAGCAAGGGGAAGAGCCTCCTGGACCGGCTCGAGGACCTGTACCTGACAAACGGTTATTGGCAGGAATTGGGGATCTCCAAATACTTCCAGGGCCCCCAGGGACCGGCGATCATGAAGGGCATCATGGATGAATACCGGAAGAACCCGCCCTCCCTGCTGGGGGGCATCAAGGTAGAAAAGGTCCGGGACATACTGGAATCGGTATGGAAATACCCCGGAGAACCCGGCCGCCGGGAAGGGGTGGACCTCCCCAAGAGCGATGTCCTCCAGTTCTATCTGGAAGATGGAACCGTAGTAAGCGCCCGGCCCAGCGGCACGGAACCGAAGATCAAATTCTATGCCTCCTGCTGCGCCGAGGTAGGAAGCGACGGCCTCCCGGCGGCCAGGGCGGAGGCGGCGCGGAAACTCGGGGCCATTGAGAAGGACCTCCGCGCGGTCATCGGCGATTAGGGCTCCGGTGCATGGGGACCTATGACTGGGCTGCCCAGGCCTATCACGATTCGGCTCCCTTCGCTGCCTTCGATCTGGAAACCACCGGCCTCGATCCCCGGCAGGATCGTATCGTAGAAATCGGGGCGGTTAAATTCGACCGCCGGGGCCTCCTGGGCCGTTTTTCCGTACTCATCAACCCCGGCATACCCATGCCGGCGGAAGCGTCCCGGGTAAATGGGATCACCGACGCCCTCCTGCGGGGAAAACCCCGGCTCGATCAGGTATTCCCCGATTTTCTCCGGTTCATCAGGGGTACGGTTCTGGTGGCCCACAACGCCCCCTTTGACGCCGGTTTTATTAACGAGAAACTCAGGGCCGGTTCAGACCCGCCCCTGACGGACCGGCTGGTGGATACCCTGGTCTATGCCAGGGAGGTTTTCCCCGGCCGGAATTCCTACAAACTCCGGAATCTGGCCGTCTCCCTGGGCATCGCCGCCGGAGAAGTCCACCGGGCAGAAGAAGACGCCCGGCTCTGTATGGAAATCTTTATCCGGTGCCTGGCACCATAACAGGGCAACAGCATTTACTTTTTGCCTACACTCAAAAAAGGGTGGGGAGTTGAGAGTGAAGCGTGAGGCGGTACTGCGGGGATCCTGATATATTGAAGGGGTTTGCGGGAAAATTACCCGAATTATGCGGGGAACCCCCTCTTCCCCCATATAAGGAAAGACCGGGCAATTTTTTCGTGTATTCGGGATACCCTCGAAGAAACGCACCGGTACGGTGGAGGAAAACCTGGTGGGGTGCTGGGAGGGAACACTGATACGGGGAACCCCCTCTTCCCCCGTGCAAAGGAAGGCCGGTAATTCCACGATTGGAGAAA
>JAISOR010000117.1 GCA_031275535.1 Treponema sp.
CGTTAAACCCCAGGGATGAGGTAAAGGGATGGGCGCTGATATCCAAACGGCCCCGGCCAAGGTCAAAGCCCAGGTTCTGCATCAGTTCCCGGTTATACGCGGCCTGGTCTTCGGGATCAAATTCCCTTGATAGAAACGAGGCGTCCCCTGACGGCCCGGCGGCGGCAATCCGTTTTAAGAGCGCCCCCAGGCGCTCTTTAAGGGGCTCAAATATGGCGGCTATGTCCTGGGCGGTCATCCCCGGTTCATGGGCATCCAGAAGCCCGTCGTAGATTTTTCCCCCGCCGCCATTTTCTCCAAAACCCCAACAAACCGCCCTTTGCCGGGCAAAGTCCATCATGGTTTTAAGATGGGGCGCAAATGCGGCAAAATCATTATCCCTGCGGGCCGCGGCCCAGGCCGCCAGGGCAAGACCTCCCGCCCTGGCTTCGGCGCTTACCAGGTCCGGGGGCAGTTTTACCGCCCGGTCATAATTGCGGCGCAGGACTTTACAAAAATCCCTTTCCGGAGCGGGCAGCCTTTCGTCCCCCCGGGGATTTTGGGAATCCGATCCCAGCTGTTCCAAAAGGCGCCCAATTTCGGGGTTTGTCTGCCTTTCGTGGGCTATACCCTCAAGTATCGCTAACTGGTCCGCCCGGTCCCTAACTCCCTGTGGGGGAAGATAGGTCTCCTGATCCCATTGCAGCGCGGCCACCGCTTTTTCCAGATGGTTATGCTCCCCGTCTAATTGATGGAGACGCTCAAGTACTGTGGTAAAATCCATAACAACCCCATGTGGGTGATCAAGGTTACGGCATCACGCTGTATTCCTGAACCACCTGAATTTTCGAACATACCTCACTAAAGGAGGGCAGATCCCGGGCCGCGGAAACAGCGGCTTCTATCAAAGCCTGTGAATTGGCGACCCCATAGATGGTGGCC
The DNA here is from genome assembly GCA_031275535.1 of Treponema sp. The sequence continues at coordinate 922 of JAISOR010000117.1, forward strand.
GTTCCGTTGGAAACTACCGCCTCCAGGAAGTGGATGGGAATTTCCTTTTCATACAAAATATGATGGACCAATTGCTGGGCGGCGATCAACTCTTTTAAACGGAGCGTGTTCTGCGCCTCCGCTTCTTCATCGATAAGATGATCCCGAAGATCCTTGATGATCCTGGCGCACAGGGACGGGGACAGATGGCCGGTGTTTATGGTAAGATGATAATTCGCCGCATCCCTCCAATCCATATCAAAAAAATACTGATGGAATCCCGCCCGGTTATGATCGCTTTGTTCAATAATCTGCCGGGCCCGTTTGTCGTCACAATGAAAATAACTTTTTACCCGTTCCCGGCGAATCTCCGGGGGGGCAACCAGGAATACGGATAATACCCCCGGAACATTCTTAAAGACCGCACAGGCGCCGCGGCCAATAAAAACGCAGCTTTTTTCCGCCGCCTCGGTAAGTATAGCGGTTTTTAGAAAATGCAGATAGTCGTCCCTGTCCTGGGACAGGGACGCAAAAAAGGACGGCTTACATTCGTCGTATTTTTCGAACTTGCGGGGCGCTACCCCATAGGATTTAATCCGTTCCTCCAGGGTTTGTTTGTCCACGAAGCGGTAATCCAGAAGTTTTGCCAATTCGTGGGCAGTTTCGTCACTAAGGGTTGCCAATTGACGGGAAATAGTAATGATTGCCATAGAAACCTCCTCCACTAGGAGCCTGTTGCACTTGTGGATTTTTTGCATATTCATGCAAAAAATCCCCGATTATTGGGCTCCGCGAACCTTCGGTTCGAATGCAGTTTGCAAGGTATAAAAATTCACGAAAGTGAATTTTTATACAAATTTGCGCTGAAGCGCAACAAACTGCTAGTATGACTGTGATTGAAAGGCCGGGCCCCTCCCGCAGTCCTCCACCGGAAAGCGGGGTTCCTGCCCCGGCCCCATTCCGGCATTTTTGCCGGATATGTTAAGCATAAGGCTTTAAGGGAAAATTGTCAAAAGCGGAGGGGGAAATCCATCGATGTTGCCCGGATTAAGCGAGGACCCCCTCTTCCCCCTCGTTCGAGGAAAGGCCGGGCAATTTTTGGGGTGTATCCGGGACACCTCCGGAGAAAATGCACCGGTACGGTGGAAAAAAACCTGGTGGGGTGTCATCGGACCTTGGTCTGTCGGACCAAGGTCCGGTGTAAACCATAGGGGGACCCTCCGGGGGTCCCTATGGATTTACACGGGCCGGACCCCAAGTAATTTCCTCACCGTACCGGTGTTTTCATTTAGAGTATCCCGGATAAAGAGTAAATGCTTTTGCCCTGCCTTTCCCCGTATACCACGACCGGATTATCAGTTTATGCGGAAGCGGTGGCTATTTTTTCCCGCACCAGATCGCCGATAATTTGAGCGGGACTTTTGTGATCGGCCTCAGCTTTAGTCCAGATGTAATCCATAGTCAGATTGTCCAAGCCCAGGAATCGGGCGTTCCGGCGGCTTATGAATCCGGTACCATTGGGACCTGTTTTGGGTATATGGGTAGTATAGTATTCATCCAGCGCATCCGCTTCTTCTTCAGTCAATTCCGGCATAGCTTTCTCCTAATCATTTAAGCAAAGAGAGCAATACAGCCCGGCACTTCATGGCATGAAATACCTGCACCGTATTCTCATCAATGACATTATACAAGATTTCAAGCGGATTGGCATTGCAGTCAAAACAGATGAGCAGGTTTTTAGTAGGGTCTCCTTCTTCAAATACCGCATCATATTCGGGAATTTTAAACACCCTCCGTATATCGGTTTCGGTTACGCCGTGTTTAAAAGCCGACTGCCTGAAAATGATATTAATGTCCACTACTTTGACTATACCATGCCCCATGTAAAACCGCAATGCCTTACCTTTTGAGACGGCAAAAACCCCTTCTATCCCATATACCCAGAGGTCATACTGATATATATTCTAAGATATGAACTATGATCATCTTATTTGGCGGGAAGAGGAGCGCCGGGAGGTCTTTGCCTCTCCGGTGCTTTCGATTCGGAATACCACCAGCCGGTCCCCCAGGGGCGAATCCGGGGTTTTTACCGTGATTGACGCCGCCGATTGGGCTATTGTGGTACCGCTCTTGGAAACAAGCGGGGGCAAGAAATTTGTCATGGTCCGGCAATGGCGCCACGGGGCGCAGGAGATAAGCCTGGAATTTCCCGGCGGGGTTTTTGAGGCCGGGGAAGATGGTTCCGAGGCGGCGGCCAGGGAACTGCGGGAAGAGACCGCCTATGCGCCGGGAAAGATCCGCAAGCTGGGGGAAATGAGCCCTAATCCGGCGATTATGTCAAACCGGGTACATTTTTTTCTTGCCGAGGATTTAAAGGATCTGGGAAACCAGAAATTGGATGCCGATGAATTTGTGGATGTAGAAATAGTACCTGTTCAGGAAGTAATCGAAGCCATGGGGCGTCCACCCTATGTACACGCCCTCATGGCTTCGGCTCTTATGCTTTACTTAAGGGGCGTATAGGTCGTATTTGCGTCCCACGTACCCTCTCGGATCTCGCCCTGAATGCTTGGAATGTCCAATACCATACCGGGATGAATAAGGTCGGGATTGTCCGGCTCGGGCATGTTGGCCCTATTCGCATCGTAAATCAGCCTCCACTTGGTGGAATCGCCGTAGGCCCAGGGCCTTCCCGCGATATTCCAGAGACAGTCCTTGGAGAGCGCCCAGGGGCGTACCGTATATTTGGCGGGGAGCGCCGGGGTGTCCGAGGGGGCCCGGATATAGGCCAGGGCGTCTATGACCCGCTGGGCAGCGGCGATGGCCGGATCCCATTCTTCCGCGGACCGGAAGGAAACCGCCTCGTTATACGCGGTCTGGGCTTTGCCGTATTCGGTGGGATAAATACCGGCGGCGCCGATGGAAGTCGCCCAGTCAAGGCGGCTGCGGGCGGCGGCTATGGCGTCGTTGGTTGCTTTGATCTTTAACTGCAGCGCCACATACTCGTCCGAAAGCTGGGCGTACCTAAGGGCCTCCGCCGCATATTCGGATGACGCATCATAATCGCCGTAATCAAAGGATTCCTGGGCCAGGTTGGTTAGGCGGACGCTTTCGACATAATATTTATTGTTCCGCAGGCTGGCGGGGATAACAGGGGAAGCATCCGACGAAGCCGCCGCGGCCAGGGTGGCGATGGCGGAAAAATCGGGGGCCTCCGATGCATCCGCGGGGTTAAAGGCCCACAGATATGACACATCATAGAGATCCGCAAACCAGAAACCGGGAACAAAGACCACCTCCACCTGTTCAAGCGCGGCGGATTCAATTAATACAGGCTCCGGAAGCTCAAACTGGGCAAAAACCGTCTGAGCCCCAAAGACAAACATAATTACCAATAAAAAAGTTATTCCACGATTCATCGTGCGCCTCCTCCTTCCAGAATTATTTCCGCATCCCGGGCCGTTTCATCGCTTTGGACCACCTTCTCTTCAGCGGTCTTGATGGCCTCTTCGGCCAATCTGCGTTTTTCCGCCGCTATTCTGCTGATACTGATAAACTGGGATTCCGATTGGATATAGGGATCGACCGCTTCATTGAATCTCCTCCCCCTAAAAGCGGTCTCGGCCCGGTTGTAAATCCCATCGGCGGTGCCAAACTCGTTTTTTACCGCCACATTGGCCTTAAGATCAAGCGCAGCCTGCCGTTCCTTGCTTGCGGCAGCTCTTCGTTCAGTAGCGTAGGTCTCCCATCCGGTATTAACCACCAGATTATACCGCAGCAGGGCCTCTTCCGCATTACCCGCGGCAATACCGATATCCCCCGAATTATAGGCGCTTATCGCCCTGGAACCGGATTCCTCCGCCAGTTCAAAATTTTGGGGATCGTATTTTACAAAGCCCCGGTTTTCTATTTCCTGCCGTACCGTATAGGCATCGGCGACGGTTTTAAGCGCCCTATACCTGTCCAGGGCCAGAAAAGCGGAGCGCGCCGCGGCGTAATAATCACTTGCTTCTTTACCCGTTTCATACTGTTTAACGGCTTGATCGACCGTAGCGTCGGCGGCGGCAAGCCCCTCGGGGTATATACCGCCGATTCCGGCCCCAACCGCTTCGGACCGGGCCTGGCTTATTTCATCCGCCCGGGCCTGGGCATACAGGGGCAGGCATTTACGGGCCAGGGCATCATAGGCTTCGGCAACCGCTTTATATTGAGCGGCAGCCTGTTTTAACTCACCCTGGGTAGGCTTCTGCGCCTGTTCGCCGGCGGCAAGATACTGCGCCTCCGCAGCCTCCCAATCCGGGGGGAAATAGGAGGGGCCTTCAATGTCTATGGCCTGCTGCCGCGAAATATCGGCCTGCGCCTTGGCGGCATTTAACGCATCAATAGTAGCCTGATTCGGAGGCCCTAAATCGGGGTCCTGTGCAGGCGGTGGCGGCGGCGTGGTGGGCTCCTCCACGGGCGGCGGAGTTTCAACCGGCGCCGGACTACCCTTACAAGACAATATTGATAAAGAAACAACTATCCCTACCAAAAAACATACGGTATAAATCCTTTTCATAGGCACTCCCTTTAAGAATTTATGGTAACAACATTCCATCCATCTTAATAGTATATCTTAAAATGCGGATTACCACAAGATACACCGGTATTTATGTATAAATTACCATAAATCTTCTGTACTACTAAAACCTCTATGTTAAACAAAAATTACATATATAATATACTATAATTATTCTTATAAAACATCTTTACCTTTTTTTGTGAGGTTTTTATGGCAGATATTACCTACGATATCCTGAAGAGTTATGGGGTCCTATCGGAAGAGAAAAGCGGCTGGAGAAAAGAGCTAAGTCTGGTCTCCTGGAATAGCCGGGCCCCCAAATTTGATATCCGGGATTGGGCGCCGGGGCATGAAAAGATGGGAAAGGGCATCACCCTTAACCGGGAAGAGGCGGCCAAACTGGTGGAATACCTTACCGCGGCCCTGGCGGAACCGGAACAATGAGCCCCGGGGTCCCGTAAAGGACCGTCCCTTTAGCGCCGGAGGAAAGCCCAACCGGGTCTAAGCTTCTATTTTTGCAAGGGCTTCCCTGCCGTCCGCCAGGCCAAGTTCATAGAGACGGATGAGTTTTTCCACGTTTTTTTCCGTGCGGGTTACCCCCAGATCCCGGGAGGGCCGGATAATCAGGGCCCGTCCCGCCCGGGCCTCTGCTTCGGCAAATTCCGCAGCCCGGTTGTAGACCGCTACCCGCCGGTCCAGGGCCCGGATCAAGCGGGGATAGTTCCCGTAAAAAAGCCGGGCCGGAGGATGGGGCTCCTCCTTTTTGCGGTATCCCGCGGGCTGGGTCATGATAACCACGTTCTTTTGATACCCCGCTTCTATCGCTTTTTGAAGGGGAATGGCGTCCACAATAGCGCCGTCGAGGAATTTTCCGGCCCCATAGGAAACCATTTTTGAAATATAGGGCAGGGCGGAAGAAGCCTTGAGGACCGTAAGAAGGTCCTCCCCGTTTTCAAAATAAACCGCCTCGCCGCTTTCACAGCCGGTACAGACCGTCACAAACCGGCTGGAGGATCTATTGAAGGCCTCAAAGTCAAAGGGTACTAAGCGATGGGGGATATCGTGGTAAATAAAATCGAGGCCGAACAGGTTGCCGGTCCGGATAAAGCTGCGGAAGGACAAGTACCGGGGGTCCCGGCGGTATTTTTTGAGGATCTCCAGGTTGCGCCCCCGCTGTTTTGACACATAGGAACAGCCCATCCCGGCTCCTGCGGAAACCCCTATGATGTAGGGGAATTCGACGCCCTCCTCCAAAAAGGCGTCTAAAACTCCGGCGGTGTAGTTACCCCTAAGGCCGCCCCCTTCAAGGATCAGTCCCTTTTTCAGTTCCATAGGTCTTCTTCTTCCTCCCCCCCAGTCCCGGCCGCGCCCAGGGCTAATTCAGCCAGGGCGGCTTCTTCCGGGTCCGGTTCAACCGCTACGGTCCGCATATCCCTAAGATATACCAGGCGGGTTTCGGCGGGCAGATTGGAAAAGGCCCCCGCCGCAGCCCGGTAACAGGCCATTTGCAGGCCATGGGATTCGGGGGCAAACTGCCTGTCGGTCTTAAAATCAAGAATAATACAACGGCCCCCGTATTCATAGATAAGATCCATGCTGCCCCGTACCAATACCGGTTTGTTATGGGGGACCTCCAGGGGAAGGATAAAGGGAAATTCCGGGCAAAGCCGGGCCGCCGCCGCGGCTTCCCGCCCTGGGGGGCTGTCTAAAAAGCGCCGGGCCAGTTCCCGGGCTTCCTCTTCCATAAGCCGCCGGGTCTTTTCGGATACCCCCGCTTCCTGAAGCGCCCTCCGGGCGTCCCCGCCGGCGGTCCCGGTAAGAAGCTCTTCTATGGCCCGGTGGCAAAGGGTCCCGAAGATCCTCTTTAGGGCGTCGCTGGTAAGCCAGGGATCGCAGTTGAAGGGGGGCAAGAGAAGCGCCCCGGCCTCCGGGCCGGGCCGGGACAGCCCGGAGGCCGCCGCGGGGCGGAGGGTTGCGGCGTAGGCTTCTATCAGGCTGGGGGTGGTAAACCGGCGGGCCGCAGCCGGGGCTTGTCCGGGTCTTTCGTAGAAAAGCCGGAACCCGCCGGTCCCGGAAACCGCTTCCTCCGGGGCAGAAACCGCCCGGCGGGGCTTCTCTCCCGGTGGCGGCGCAACGGCGCTTCCCCGGACAGCCCCGGCGGATATGCCCCCGGCGGCCTCCCGCAGGGCCGCCATGCGTTTTTGGTATTCTTCAATGCCGGGGGCGCTAAAGGGGATGAGCCGGTAATGGGAAATTCTGTCCCCGGCGGCGGCAAACCCCCGGCCCAGCAGGGTAAGGAAGGACTGCTGCTTCCCCCCCCCGGCGGAGACGCTTTGGATAAACTGATCCAGGGGATCCCCTCCTCCCTGGGGATCCTCCGGGTCTCCCTGGGGAACCTTGACGCTGCCGAATATGAACAGGCGTTTCATAGCCCTGGTAGCGGCGACATAGAAGAGCCGCTTGAGTTCCGCCCCGGTCTGCCGCCGGGTAAGTTCCTTTCCCCGCTCATAAAAATAGTTGAGCCCCCGCTGTTTCCGTTTATCGTATTCCGATTTCAGGCTTACCACGGGGCCGAACTGGGGGTCCCTGTAGTAGGGTTTACCATTCCGCCCCCCCCTGTCGTAGGACCCGGCATTGGCCAGGATAACTACCGGAAATTCCAGCCCCTTACTCTTGTGAATAGTCATGAAGGAAACCACATTCCGCTGTTCCGCTATATCCCCGGTTTCTACTTTTTCGGCGCTTCCCATGAGGGGGGCAAGTTCATCCAGGAAGGCCCCCATGCTGAGCTGCCGGCGGTCGGCGTTCAGGGCAAGGGTGTAGAGGTATTCAAAATGTTCCAGGTTAGGGCGGGCCTCCTGGTCATAGAGCAGCGCGGTCCGGTACCCCGTCTCATACCAGAGGAAGGCCAGGACCGGGGCTATGCCCCCCACATCGGTCCTGGCCTGCAGGGCGCGGAAATGGGACCGGCCCTGCTCGTACCGGGCCTTTTCCGCAGGGTCCGGCCGGCCCGTGGCGGGATCGATGAACCACGATTCGGAAGGCTCCGGGAAGGGCTCGTCGGGTTTATCCAGCATGATCCTAAGGAAGGTCCCATTCCCCAGGCCGGTAAAGGGGGAGCGCAGGACCGTTCCATAGGCGTTGCGGTCCCTGGGAAAAAGGACCAGCCTGAGGATGGCGTAGAAATCATTGGCGGGGCCCTCAAAAAAGATCCCCCGGGGATCGGCGGCGCTAAAGGGTATTCCCGCCTGGCGGAAGATCCGTTCATACTCGTCCTGATGGGTGGTGGTCCTGAAAAGCACCGCCAGATCTCCAAAGCTAAATTCCCCCCGGATAATCCCGGCCATGATCCGTTCCGCCACCGCCAGGGCCTCCCCGGCGGTATCCGGTATCTCCTCTTCTCCCTCTTCCCCCGTGCCGCCGGAACTCTCCGGGGAGGTCTTTTGTATCCTCCGCAGGTAAATCTCCACCGGAGCCACCGGCTCCGCCGGAGCCGCCGGCTCCCCCGGCGCCGCCTCGGCGGAACACATTTCGGTATATTCCGCCTCAAAGGGTTCTTCGGGAACCCCGAAAACTCCGGGAAAGAGGGCGTTAAAAAAGGCGACCAATGCGGGGCCGGAACGATAATTGGTTTTAAGGGACAGGGATGCCGGGGGAGCCGGGGCCGGAACATTCCGGGAGACCGCCAGCTCCCGGGAAAGGCCCCGGAAGACCGCCACATCGGCCCCCCGGAAACGGTAGATGGACTGTTTCTCGTCTCCCACAAAAAAGAGCTTATCCGGGGCCAGGTCCCCGGCCTGGGGGATTCCCGGCCCGGACAATGCGTCCTGTTCCGCCAGGAGGTAGAGGAGCTTTTTCTGGAGTTCATTGTTGTCCTGGAATTCATCGATCATGATGGCCCGGATGCGGTCCTTGTAATAAGCACGGAGCGCCCGATCCCGGCTGAGGATGTCCACCGCCAGCTCCGTGGTATCCCGGAAACCCAGGAGGCCCTTCCGGCGTTTGCGGTCCAGCAGGAGGGAGGCGTATTCGTCCAGCAGAGCGCCCAGGGCCAGGATGTCTTCCCGAAAGGACAGGGTATCGGTCAGGAGGACCAGGCTGGCGGCGCCGGTCTTTAGGGCCTCCGCGGGATCCCGCAGGGCTACGAGGGCGGGATCTTTTGCATTGGAAGCGGGCCTGCGAAAGGAGCCGCCGGAAACGAGAAAGGCCGCGGTGTCCCCCAGGGCGTCAATGGATTCGGCGTCGAATCCCGCCTTTAGGGGCAGGCGGGATCGCAGGACCGCCTTGGCCTTGGCCAGGGTTTCCGGCTTGCCCGGGGAATCATCAATGGCAAGGATGGTTTCGCCAAGGCGGTTTAATTCGCCGCAGATCCGTTCTATCTCCCCTTGGATAAAATCGATCTGCGCCTGCCCCTGGGCGCGGAACTCCGCGGGCCGGACCAGGCTGACCACGTTAAGCCCCAGATCCCCCAGGAGCTCCTTAACCACGGCGTCAAAGCTGCGGGTCGCCACCAGGCGGCATACCACCGGGTCCTGCCGCCGCCGCATCAGAACCTCCACCGCCGCCGCTTCGGCGTTAAGCCGTAGTTCCTTTTCATCTATCCTGAAATCCGGGGGTATGCCGTAATTGTAGGAAGCGCCCCGGACCAGGGCCGTACAGAAGGCGTCCAAGGTGGAGATCCGGGCCTGATCGAATTTGGCGAGCTGTTCCCTGGCCCGGGGATGATCCGAGGCGGAGAGCCTTAGGAATATCCGCTTATACATCTCCGCCGCCGCCTTGCGGGTAAAGGTCAGGGTAAGGATGGATTCCACGTCAAAGTTCCGCTGGGTAACAAGCCGGACATACCGTTCCGCCAGGACCGTGGTCTTCCCCGAACCGGCGCCCGCGGAAACCGTCACATTCCGGTCTTCCCGGTATGCCGCCGCCTGATCATCATCAAGCTGAAGTACGGGCCGGTCCTTCATCGGAGGCCCCCGGCAAAGGGAACCCTGCATACCGAGGAGACCCGGCAGGAAAAACAATTCCTCCGGTTTCCCGGCGCCGGCACAGGGTAGGTCCCCTTTTCCATGCCCTCCCTAAGGGCGGCAAAAACCAGGTCCACCCCGGCGACTTCCCGGTCATAATCCTCCCGGCGGCGGGGAAGCTTTCCTCCCGAACCTTCGGCGCTTAGCACTGCCCTGAATTCCCGGTTGTCCAGGGAATAAAACCGGGCATCCTCTACCACCCCGATCCCCTCCGACTCGAGCATATTGATATAGGCGGCCATTTGCACATTAGCCGGCGCCGGTTCCTCCCCTTCTGCCAGAAGGTCCCCGGCCCTGGGAATTACGGCGGTTTTAAAGTCCCGGAGGATAAGCCGGTCCCCGGCTTTCTTTAGAACCAGATCGGCAATACCCGTCAGGGCCGGGCCGGAAGGGGCTTCCTGCTTCCGCAGGGGGAATTCGGCCCCCAGAATTTCCGCGTCCCCCAGGGCCTCCGCGTCGGCTTCCAGGTAATCCTTCAGGGCGGCGCAGATCCGTTCCCTCAGCATCCCATAGACCGATTCCTGGAAAGCCCCCTCTTCGGTCCGGGCTTCTTCCAGGACCGCCTTAGTTTCTTCTATTATATTTTGCTTATATGTTTCCAAATCTTCCTGCCGAAAAGGGCGGCCCCGGAGCCGGGTAAAAAACCGTTCCAGGATGCGGTGGTAGAGGATGCCCAGGTCCCGCTGATCTATGGTTTCTATGCCGGTCTGCTTTTCCCGGATCCCCAGCCCCCGCTGCAGCATCCAGGCCAGGGGGCACTCCAGATAACCGTTCAAATCCGTGGGGGAAAGCCGGGGGTCCCTTTTCTCATCCCCGGCCTTCATACAGAGCCGTTCTCCCAGGCTCTGCCGTAGTTCATTCCCCTCCACCAGGAAGGCCCCCGAAGGGAGCCGGGGCCGCAGGTCCTTAACCAGGACCTCCAGGGCCTTCCAGCCCCGCCGCTGTATGCTTGAGGGACCTACGGCTGGGGAAGGGGGGCCGCCGGCGCGGCCGCAGGCCAGATCCGCCTCAATCGCGTAGGGGTCTTCCCGGCGGGGGATGGCGGCGGCGGAAAGCTCCGGGCCCGGCAATAGCTCCGGCAACAGGCGGTGGGGAATGGCGGGGCCCTCAAAGGTTCTGTCCGAAACGGTAAAGAGCGGGAAAAGCCCGGACAGGCGGTAGGCCCGGATAAATTCCCCGGAAATATCCCGGTCCCGGATACGGAGCAGCTCTTTCCGGTCCTCCCTAAGAAAGGAAGCCCCCCCGGCATAGATAACCGCCCCGTCTTCCTGGTTCATGTTGATGATAAAATGCACCAGGGGCATTATCCCCGCAGCCACCCGGTAATCATAAATGGGGATTCCCCGCCGGCCGGATTGGTACACATACTCGCTATCCTTAATGTAGGACAGGAAAACCGGATAAGCCCTGCCGCTCCCGTCACCGGTCCCGGAATTTTCCATTTGGGCTTCGATGTCGATCAGGGCTTCCAGATCCTTCATGGCCCTGGCCAGGATCTTGTTGGTCTCCGGCTTTATGGCGGAACGATCAAAATGATGGGTTTCAAATATTTGCCACTGGGTCCGGAGTTCCACAAAACTCCCGGCCTTAACCAGGCCCATAATATCCCGTTTAAGCTGACGGTAAAATTGCCGTATCATCGAAACCGGCAGATGGACCGGTTCTTCCAATTGCCGGAGGCGGTCAAAACTCCGCTCCCATACATCCACCGCGCGGTTCTCTTCGGTAAAGCCCGATACACAGCGGTACCGGAGGCCGAATTCCATAAGGGCCTCTATGGCGGCCTGGTCCTTCCAGGGAAAGGCCTTATCCAGGAGCAGATCCTTTAGGGACTGATAGGACCAGTCCCCCGCGGGGCAGGCCCTTAGGGCGGAAAAGATCCGGCCCCCGGGATGTTTAGGCAGGGGTTTCCCCCGGCGCAGGTCTGCGGGAATATCCCTAAGCTGGAATTCCAGGATCAACCGTTCAGGATCTTCCTGGCCGGGGAAGGAAACGGCTATGTCTTCCACCGCAAGCCCCCCCTCGTCCAGCAGCCTTCTGACCGTCAGGGCCAGCCACCGGTATTCATCCTGGGAATCGGAAAACCGGATATACCCCGCGGCCTCCCCCAGAATTTCCCTGACCCTTTGGGCCAAAGCCCCATCCCTCTCCGCAGCCTGGGGGGGGGCTATACGATCCAGGGAAACGATCTCCACAACTTCCTTTACGTTCCCCTGGTTCAGTTCTTCTTCGTATTCCTCCCAGTCCTCAGCAAGTTCGGGGAAGAAGAGGATCCACCGGCCCCGGGAAACATCAAAGGGGGCCCGGTCCCAGGAAGGTTCGTACCAATGGTGTTCCTCCAGAAAAAGGGCGTATTCCTGCCGGATAGTCATAAGGTCCGCAAAATAGGGGCTCCCCCCCAGGGCTTCCTCCCCGTGGAGGGCGTCCAGCCGCCGCCCTACCCGATCCAGGGAGGGAAGCAGCCGGGAGAGGGAAGGAATAAAGGACTCATAGGCGGCGGTATAATTGGGGTTGATGAATTCCCCCAAAAGGGGCTTCCCCTCCTGGGCCTTCCGGTGGTTTTCCCGGAGGAAGGCGGCGGCAAAGAGGGTCCGCGAGGCCCTGTTGGCCGGCCGCCGATCCTTCCGCCTGAGGGAAAGGGTCCGGGCCTTAAAATCATCCCAAGCGATAAAACGATCCATTCCCACGGGCCTCATGCCGTACTCCGCCGCGGCATAGGCCCAGAACAGGGCGGGCACCGCCGAGGGGAAGACAAAACGGACAGAAGGATCCGGAAGGGCCCCGGCAATGTATTCCGCAATGGTACGCCGATTCTTCATATAGCGGGGTAAGTATAGCATGTTTATACAATAGTGAAAATTGCTGCCCGCCGAACAGTAATTCCACATTTGAACGAAAAATGGCCTGGGCAGAACATCTGAAAGCGGCCACGCTTGCCCCTGCGGGGCTTCGGTCAAGTGTCCGCTTTCAGATAACCCGCCCAGGCCGTCTTATCTTTCTCCAATGGTATAATTACTGCTCTTTATGAAGGGGAGGTATGGTAAAAAACGATGAAACAACTTTTTTAAGCATATTATAAAAAGAAAACCAACAGGTTGTTTCATCGTTTTTCAGGTTGAAGGGCTTGCTTTTCAAGCATTTTTCTCGAATTCGGCGGTACTCATTTTGAAATGTTAAATTGCTGCCCGCCGAAACAGGGAGGGACGATGGGATTCCCTATAGCGAAATTTGTAATTGTATGTAATAATGATCTATATGAAAGATCAGTTCAACAATTTTAAGTTTGGACGGGCGAATTTCTTTCTCGTGGCCTTTATTTCCCTGGTATTGGCCGGGGCGGTGCTTAAAACAACCACGCCGGTGGTACTGCCCTTTACCATAGCCCTGCTTTTGGCCTTTGTGATGGAACCCATGGTACGGTTTTTGCAGCAACGGCATATACCGCGGATCTTTTCTATCCTTCTGGCCATAGCCATAATTGTAGCGGGTCTATACCTTCTTGGGATGGTCCTCTTTTCATCGGGCCGGACCATTCTTTCCCTCTACCCTAAGTATGAAAGCAGGCTGACCGAAATTTATATCTGGGTCGCCGATTTTTTTGAACTTTCCTATGACGAACAGCTTGGTTTTATAGAGAACCTCTGGGGGCAATTGGGGGTCAGGACCAGGATTCGGAATATCACCTTTTCTCTTTCCAATTCCTTTCTTGTTTTTCTTGGGCACGCCTTTATGGTGGTCTTGTTTGTGGCCTTTTTACTGGCCGAGGCGGCCCTTGTTAAGGAAAAGATCGATCTTGCCTTTGAGAATAAACGCTCGGGGCAGATCAAAAAAATCAGCGCCGATGTGATTCGCCAAATTAGCCGGTACCTTTCGGCAAAATTTTTTATCTCCCTGGCCACCGGTGTGGTGGTCGCCGTGGGCCTCCGTTTGGCGGGACTTGAGTTTGCCATTGTATGGGGGGTTATCCAATTCATTCTGAATTTTATCCCCAATATCGGGAGCATCGCCGCGGGGGTGGGGGCCTCTCTTTTTGCCCTGCTCCAATTCTGGCCCGAACCGGGGCCCATCATCGCGGTTATCCTGATCATGCTGGGGGCGAATATCATTATCGGCAATGTGCTGGAACCCAAGATCATGGGGGATAACCTGGGACTTTCCCCCATTGTGGTACTCATGTCCCTGACCCTCTGGAGCTGGCTCTGGGGTTTTGCGGGGATGATCCTGGCGGTCCCCATGACGGTGATCATAAAAATACTATGCGAAAACATCCCTATCCTTGAACCCCTGTCCGTCATGTTAGGCTCCCATAAGTCACTGGCCCTTAAAAAGACGGAAGCGGAAGAGACGGGCAGGGAAATTACCGAAGCTGGCCCCTAGCAGCATGTACGGGGTCCGGTTTATACAAACTATAGAGGCTTTCCCAAAACTTCAGTTTTTGGGAAAGCTTCCTTGGATTTATACAAACGCCTTTTTGAGCAGGTCCAGGTCCAGCTCGGGGTAAACCGGGAAGCGGGAGAGGAGTTTCTCCACCCGGGCAAGCGCTTCGGCCTTGGCCTTCTCTTCAATCACATATTTGGCCTTGCTTTTTTTGGCCGGGTCCTTGGCATCCGCCGCGGGAACCGTAGCCTTAAGGACCAGGGCAATGACGGCCCCCAGCTCTTCCATCTCCGCCTTGCCCATGCCCAGGGTGGTAACCGCGGCGGCGCCGATCCGCAGGCCGGAGGTATACCAGGGCCCGTTGGGATCAAAGGGAAGGCTGTTCCGGTTAACGGTGATATGGCACTCGTGGAGGGCGCTTTCCGCCTGGCGGCCGGTGATGGCCCCCCCCGCACCTTGCAGGTTTCGGACATTGACCAGAAAGAGGTGATTATCGGAGCCGCCGGTAAGAACATCCAGGCCGTTTTTCATACACGCCGCGGCCAGGGCCTGGGTGTTTTCCACGATCCGCGCCGCGTATTGGCGGAACTCCGGCTGTCCGGCCTCCCGAAAGGCTACGGCCTTGGCGGCGATGACGTGGGGCAGGGGCCCCCCCATGGTAAGGGGGCAGCCCTTGTCCAGGGCCTCGGCAAATTCCATGGTAGACAGGACCAGCCCCGCCCGGGGCCCCCGGAGAGTCTTATGGGTGGTACTGGTAACCACCTGGGCGTGGGGGATGGGGTCATAGTCCCCGGTAAAGACCTTTCCCGCCACCAGTCCGGCAAAATGGGCCATATCCACCATAAGAACCGCCCCGGCCTTGTCCGCGATTTCCCGCATCCGTTTAAAATTGATCTTCCGGGGATAGGCGGAATACCCCGCCAGCAGGATCAGGGGTTTTAGGTCCAGGGCTTCTTTTTCAATGGCGTCATAATCCAGAACGCCGGTTTCTTTGGAAACCGTGTATCCGTATACGTCAAACATCCGGGAAGAAACATTGTAGCGGTAACCGTGGGTCAGGTGCCCGCCGGAATAGTAGTCCAGGCCCAAAAGCCGCTGATTCCCCAGCCTGGCCTTGAGTTCCTTCCACTGGGCGTCGGAGAGTTTATAGAGGTTGGTCTCACCGTATTCAGCCAGGATGGGGTTCTCGACCCTGGTACTCAGGATGGCCCAATAGGCCAGAAGATTGGCGTCCGCCCCGCAGTGGGGCTGCACATTGGCGTATTCCGCGCCAAAGACCTTGCGGGCCTCTTCGGCGGCCAGGGCTTCAATGGCGTCCACATTTTCGTTTCCCGCATAAAAACGGTGGTTCGGCATACCCTCGGCGTATTTATCGGTCAACAGGTTCCCCATGGCAAGCTGCACCGCCAGGGAACAGTAGTTTTCACTGGCAATAAGCTTGACCCGGCGGCGCTGATTCTCCAACTCCCTGACGATGGAAGCGGCGATCTCCGGGACAACCGCGGCGGTTTCCTGGAGGTTACAAAGGTAGGCTAAAAGACCGGTATTCACCTTATCGGCGTCAACGGCGGCGAGGTATGCGGCAACAGGACTCTGATTCATGGGAAACTCCAACAATGTATTGAGATATGGTTTCCCCAGCATAGCCTGATAAGCCGCAGCGCTTCAATAGGCCGCCGGAAACACAGGGCAAAAGCGTTTTTCCCTTAACATTAAAGCATCCTGCATAATAACCCCCTTATATAAGCAGGAGGCGCTTATGAAACGTATTCAATTTGCGTATGATGATGACATTCCCGATATTTGCCAGGATGCCGTGTTTAAGGCCCTGATGACCAAAGAAACTCCCCCTTCCAGGGGTGCCCGGGACCGCCTGCTTTCCGCCATCCTTGACCGGCCCGTCAAGGTCATGAACATTAACCCCAATGAACCGCCCATCAGCGGTATCCAGGACCGCCAGATCCGCTTCGATCTCAATCTCCGCCTGGCCGATGGAGAACTGGTCAATGCGGAAATGACCAAGGACCCCACCCCCGACGAGGTCCTCAGGATGGAGTATTATGCCGCCCGGCTCCACACAGGGCAGGAGATCCGCGGCACGCTTTTGGATTACCGGGACCTCAAGAAGACCTGGCAAATATCACTATTGTCCAACCGGAACCTGTTTCCCGATGAAGCGCTGATCCACCGGTTTACCTACTATGACCGGAAGCATGACATAGAATTGGGTGGACGGACGGAGATAGTTACGGTAGAATTGAAGAAGGCGGATGCGGCGGTGGAAAGACGGGGCCTGGCGGCGGTGTGCAGCGCGGAACTGTGGTCTTATTTTTTCCGGCACCTGAAGGACAAGAACAAACGGCATATCATAAACGAGATCCTGGCGATGGAGGAGGGAATAGCGATGGCCGGAGAAGTGGTACAGGGATTTACGAAGCATGAACTGGAATTGTTTCACCAGATCAGCAAAGACAAATGGCAGATAGACATGCAAAGACGGTTTAACTACGCCCGGGAAGAAGCCCGGGAGACAGGCTTAAAAGAGGGTCGGGAGGCGGGCTTAAAAGAGGGCCTGGAAGAGGGTTTGAAAGAGGGTTTGAAAGAGGGCCTGGAAACAGGCTTGGAAGCGGGTCGGGCAGAAGGCTTGGCAGAAGGCCGGGCGGAGACGGTAAAAATGATGCGAAAACATGGCATGAGCCCGGAACAGATAGCCGAAACCCTGGAACTGCCGCCGGATATCGTTTCCGGTTATTTGAAGGCTGACTAGGAGCCTGTTGTACTTGTAGGTTTTTACGGTTTTTTCGTTGAAAAAATCCGTAAAAACCACGATTATTGGGCATCCTGCGAACCTTCGGTTCGACGGAGCTTTTTTGAAACTATTACTCACGCATGGAGTCGCCAGGCGCCGGGAAAAGGCGCCTGGTACCGTTTTTTTAATAGAGGGCTTCTTTTAGGTTTTGTACGTTTTGAGACATCAGGTCATAGTAATTTGTCCCCCGGTCAAAATCCCTTTTGGAAATATTGTGGACCGCATGGAGCAGCATTTTTTTGGCCCCCGTTTCCTCGCAGATGGTATCGGTGATTTTTTCATTGGAAAGCTCTATATGGAAAACCACGGGGATATTTTCGGCCCGGACCTTATCAACCAGAAAAGCTATAGTCGCGGCGCTGCATTCGGTCTCGGTGGAACAGCCGGGGAAGGCGGCAAAGTAACTAAGGCCGTAGGCGTCGGCAAAATACCGGAAGGGGAAACGGTCGCCGAAAATAAAGGTCTTCCGCTTCGCGCCGCTTATCATATTCTGAAAAGAAGCGTCCAACTCCGTCAACTTCGCCAGATAGGCCGCTGTGTTTTGTTCATACGCCGCCGCATTGGGGGCGTCCCGCTGTTTAAGAACCTCGGCGATTTTTTGTACGATAAGTTTCGCGTTCCGCGGGGAAGTCCAGACATGCTCGTCGTATTCCGCCTCCTCTTCATGATCGTGGCCTATCATCTCCGCCACGAGTTCACTTTTTGTAAGAGCGGCGGAGTAATAGGT